>JAHJRK010000184.1 GCA_018830925.1 Pseudomonadota bacterium | reverse complement strand
TCCCCGAAAAGAAAAAGGAGATCAACATCCGAATGGATGCACATCTCTTCCCTTCCGTATCCTCCCAGTGCAATAATGGCAAAAGGATTTCTGTCTATAGCCATCCCCGGCCCGATTATACTTTTTTCAAAGCTCTCAAAAAAATAATCGTCAAGAAGCCTTGTATGCCGCTCAAGAAACGAAGGGATATCCTCTTTGGAACACTCTGCAAAAAGCAGCTCCCTTTTCTGCTTCAGTGCCCTCGAAGCGTTTTCATGTTTAATGCCATGTAAATTTTCTCCGGCTGGATTAATCAAAGGCTTCAAATTCCTTTTGGTTTTTAAAGCAATATTAAAAGCAACGACCGTGCCAAAGGATCGTAGATACAGCAATATGTATTATATCAATTAGATAAAAAACTAAAGCATTATACAATATAAATATTTAAAAAACAAATATGTAATTATTTATTACATATTTGTAATAGTGATGTGTCTATCACTCAATTTAATTTAAAAGGATTATCTCCAAATTTAGTTGGTGATTGATTGGATTCAAGGGGTCAAGGGTTCAGGGGTTCCAGTGACACGAAGTGATGAGCGGAAGCGAATAAAGGAAAGCCTGTCAGGACTTCGGAGAGACATAGAGGCGATTGAGAGGATGCTTAAATCCCTGATAAAATCATTAGAAAAACAAACACTTGAATCCTGGACCCCTTTTTCACAACTGATTTATGAGACTTGTTACGAAGTCTCCAAAAAGGCATTCCAGATTTTAATTACCTGTTCCCTGAGGTCGCTGAATCGGGAAGCTTCGACTATGGCGGGTTTTTCCTGGAGACTCAGCCTGTGGGCCGTCAGTCTGTATGTAAGATAGGCTTCTTTAAGAAAGTGAGCCGTGTAATTATCAATGATTTTTGTTTCTGTAAGTGTTTGAAGAATCCGTACATTATCGGTCCATTTTGCAAGTTCGTTATATTCATTTGATTTTAACAGAACAAGGTACTGAACAAGAAATTCAATATCAACTATGCCGCCTGTATCCTGTTTTATATCAAACAGACCCGGATCGGGCTTCAGGTGCTCTTTTCTCATTCGTTCCCGCATGTTTATGACTTCATCCCGGAGCTTCTCTTTATCCCTGCGGCGGGCAAGCGCCTCCTTTCGGATTTGCTGAAATCTTTCGGCAATAACAATGTCTCCGCATACAGGCCTGGCTCTTACAATGGCCTGGTGCTCCCAGGTCCACGCGTCATTCAGCATGTATTCCCTGTATCCGTCGATATGGCTTACAAGAAGGCCTGAGCCTCCGCTTGGCCGAAGCCGCATATCCGCTTCATAAATCATTCCAGCGCGGGTATAGGAAGTCAGTATATGCACAACTCTTTCTCCAAGCCTTGCAAAAAACTGGGAATTTTCAACTGGTCTCGGTCCTTTTGCTGTATGGCCTTCAATGCCTGAATGGAGGAAAACGAGGTCAATATCTGAGCTATACCCCAGTTCAAGTCCTCCGAGTTTTCCAAAGGCTATTACCGCAAAACCTTTTTCGTATTTATTTCCGTCCAGAAAACAATGCGGCCTTCCGTGTTTTTGCATAAGATGTTCCCACGAGAGTTCAAGCACCTTTTCGATTATTACTTCGGCAATATACGAGAGGTGGTCGCTCACTTTCATGAGAGGAAGACCTCCCGTGACATCGGCAGCAGCGACACGAAGAGTGTTTACCTGTTTAAATATACACAGTTCCTCGATCTGATATTCAAGGTCAGTAGAACGGATTCTATCCAGCCGTCTTTCGATCTCTTTTTTCAGCTCGGGCTTTTGCGGAGGAAGATAAAGGGTTCTTGTATCAAGAAGTTCATCGAGAAGAACTGGATGGCGGGCCAGAAAAGAGATAATCCATGCGCTTGATACTGCCAACTTCACAAGATGTTTCAATGCAACCGGGCTTTCAAGCAGAAGGGAGAGATAGCATGTGCGTCTTTCTATGGCTTTGAGCAGGTCAACGATATGATTCAATACGGAAACCGGATCGTCGGACAGGCCAGCCTCTCTTAGAAACAAAGGAATCAGTTTGTCCAGTTTGTGCCGCCCGCTCCCGCTGAGGGCGCGTGTTGATGGATCATCGCGCAGATGTTTGAGCAGGCCGATTACCTCCTCCGGTTTTTTAAAACCTGCCGAGAGGAGTATCTTTTTGTTCTCTTCTTCTCTGCCAAGGGATTGCCAGACATTATGTAATTCTTTTTGAGTATTATCCTCTTTCTCCCCGGCGCCGTTTCCCGTTGCCTCAAGAAGCCTGCTGAAATGGCCCTGAACTTTTTTTCTGTGCTTTTCAAGCTCTTTTTGGAAAAATTTCAGGCTGGGAAAGCCCATTGAAGCTGCAAGAGAGGCTACCGACAAAGGATCATCCGGCAAACTGTGCGTCTGATGGTCGGAAAATTCCTGTAAATGGTTTTCAACTGTGCGAAGAAATACATATGCATCTTCAAGTTCATCACAGGTATCTTTTGAAACATAATTATTTTCAGCAAGAGCTCTTAACACTTTTACTACATCACGCTCCTGAAGTACAGGAACCACTCCTCCGCGGATAAGCTGAAAAATCTGGGCAAAAAACTCTATCTCCCGGATTCCTCCCGGCCCCAGCTTTATGTTCCCCTTCATCTCTTTCTGCATCACCTGAAGAGCTATTTTTTCTTTCATATTCCTTAAGGATTCTATAGCGCCGTAATCAAGATATCTCCTGTAAACAAATGGTTTGAGTCTTTCCAGAAGCTTTTCTCCGGCAACCTTGTCGCCGGCAACTATCCTTGCTTTTATCAACGCGTACCGCTCCCACTCCCGTCCCTGCTCCTGGTAATAGTCTTCCGTCCGGTCAAAGCTCATAACAAGCGGGCCGCTCTCTCCATAAGGGCGTAGCCGCAAATCGACACGAAATACCATTCCATCATAATCTGTGGCGCCGATAACGTTAATAAGGCGGCGGCAGAGGCGAACAAAGAACTCATCATTGCCTATTACGATTTTTCCGCCTTTTGTTTCCCCTGCTTCGGGATAAGCGAAAACAAGATCAACATCCGATGAAAAATTAAGCTCAAATGCTCCGAGCTTTCCCATTCCGATAACAACCAGTTTTTGCGCGTGGCCGCTTGCGTTCTCCGGCACCCCGAACTCGTCTTTCATAATCCCGTAAAGGTGTGAAATTGCAGCGTCGATACAGGCATCCGCAAAACCGGAAAGATCCCTGCCTGTTTCAGAAAGGCCCGCGTTGCGGGAAAGATCACGCCAGGCTATTCTCAACATCTCACGCGAACGGAATTTTCTAAGTTTACTTCCTATGCTCTCTTCGTTTTTTATGCCTGACAAAAGGCGCTTTACTTTTTCGGCATACACCTCATCTGAATAAGACCTCTTAAGATCTCCGCTTTCGAGAAGATCTGAAAAAAGTGCCGGGGTTCTGATACAGCTTTTTGCGATAAAGTCACTTAAAGCAAAAACAAACTTCAGTTCGGAAAAAAATTCCTGATCTTTTTCAATATCAATATCAATACCTGTATCTTTAAATGCTGTCAGGAATGAATCAAGCTTGTTGTTTAAGTCCGGCAGAAGTTCTTCCGGAATGGCAGGAACAGGCATGGGCGCCTTTTTATATTTTTTTATCGGGTTAAATGTTTCTTTAATAATCATCTGTTTCCAATTCGGAAATAGGCAATTTTGGGCAAGCTCAAGGAAATCAAGGGATTGCGCGGAGGCATACAGCAATGTATGCCGCACAAGAAATCCCGCAGATTGACACCGAGATCGCACAAAAGGGCCATTTCCGGATGGAAACTATTTTGCCTGCTTGATATAGCCCCACTCAACAAGGCGCTTGTTGGCATAAGCCGCCTGATCGCCGCTTTTTTCCATCTGAAGATATCGGTTATATTCAACCGCCGACTCTTTGAAATATTTCATGCCTTCCCTGCAAAAGCCTTTATAAAATACTGTACCGGAATTGCCGGGAAGAGCTTTTTCATAACTGTTAAATTCCTCATAGGCGGATTCGAAATCCTTTTTCTTCATCCTGGCAAAACCCGATATCTGATGCGCCTGGGCTTCTCCCGGATATACACCCTTTGCTGTTTCCGCGTATCTTAATGCTTCGCTGTATTTCTCCTGAATCAAAAGGCACTTTGACATCATGACAAGCCCCGCATAATCATCGGGCGCAATCGAGAGCGCCTTATTGAAATGAGTTTCGGCATTTCTGTAATTCTGTTTCCCCATCTCCGAATCCCCGTTCTGTATCTCTTCGATTGCAGGTTTGAGAGCCCTCAACCTTGCGGTGTTATCCATATAACGATCTCTGTAAAGAGGCAATTTTCGTGAAGATCCGTAAATATTTTCCGCGTTTTTGACGGCCGTGCCGTACCTTTCATCGCTCATCGGGTGAGTGGAAAACATAAGCGCTATTGTGCCCGGTTTATTCTTCGACATTTTTTTCAGCATATCCATAAGGCCGATAAACCCGTTCGGACTGTAACCGGCCTTTACCATGTACTCCATTCCCAGGGCGTCCGCTTCACGCTCATTATCCCTGCTGTAAGAAGCAAGAAGCATCCCTGAACCCATCATTCCAATGCCTTCGGCGATCTTCCCGTATGCCGGGCTCTTTGTGCCGGCATATGCCGAGATTCCACCTATCATGACCGAGGTAAGAACTCCCTTTGACATCTGCTCGGCGGTATGCCTTGCATTCACATGCCCAAGCTCGTGGCCGAGCAATGCTGCAAGCTCCGCTTCATTATCCAGATTAACAAGAATCCCTCTTGTTGCGGCAATGCTTCCGCCCGGAAAGGCATAAGCGTTGACATATGCGGCGTTGACGCATTGAAATGAATAAGGCATTTTCGGGCGATGGGTTACCGAAGCGATCTTTTCCCCGGTCCGGTTTATATAGCTGTTTAATGCTTTATCCTGAATAATTCCGTAATCTGAGGAAAACTGGTGGGGCGAATTCTTCCTGTCAATCTGCACTTCGGATTCTTCGGAAACAAGCATAAGCTGGGTTTGACCGGTAATCGGATCTGTCGCGCATCCCGCTAAAATGCCGGCTGCGGCAGCAGAAGAAAGCCATAAAAACTTTCTGCGGGTTAACACAGGAATGTTATTATAATTCAAATGGATTTTTTTCATTTCCCCTCCGGGAGATAATTATCATATAGAATAAAGACTGAGTTGACGAACTATCTGTAATCTTTTATACATAATAAGAGAGAGGCTTTTTCGTGTCAACCATATATGATAGTTTTGTAAAAGTCTAAATATGCTCACTCAATAATCTCAAATCCATTCGCATATGACTTTTACGAGACCATCATACATCTTTAGAACACTATTTTTATTTTAACCGCACTGGATAAGGATTATTTAATGAAATTCGTCAAGGAAAAAGATTCGATGGGAACGGTTCTTGTTCCGGAAAAGGCTTACTACGGGCCGCAAACACAAAGAGCGATTGACAATTTTCCTGTAAGCGGCCTTACCTTTCCTTCCTCCTTTATACATTCTCTTGCTCTTTTAAAAAAATATTCCGCCGTGGTCAACCGGGACCTCGGCTTGTTAAGCAAACAAATATCAAAAGCCATAGTCAAAGCTGCAGATGAAGTGATGGATGGAAAATTTGACGATCAATTTATCGTTGACGTATTTCAGACAGGCTCAGGAACCTCTGTCCATATGAATATGAACGAAGTCATATCCTCAAGGGCAAATGAGATTATCACGGGCAGAAAAGGAGGAAAAGCACCTGTTCATCCCAATGACCATGTTAATCTTTGCCAGTCAAGCAACGACGTCATACCTTCTGCCATGCATATTTCAGCTTCCATTCTCATAAAAGATTGTCTGATTCCATCTCTTGATTCTCTTTTAAAGGCGCTTGCCGGAAAGAAAAAGGAATTCAGGAATATAAAAAAGATCGGAAGGACCCACCTGCAGGACGCACTTCCGGTAACTCTCGGGCAGGAGTTCTCAGGATATGAAAGGCAGATTGAGCTTGGCATATCAGGAATAAAAATTGCGCAGAAAAACCTTTTCGAGCTTGCACTAGGCGGAACAGCCGTAGGAACAGGATTAAACGCTCATCCTGAATTCGCAAAAAAAGTCATAGCCATGATAGCTGAAAATACCGGCATTCCATTTAAAGAGGCCAGGAACCATTTCGCAGCCCAATCCGCTCAAAATGCCTCTATGGAAACAAGCGGTGCGTTAAAAGCAATTGCGGTCATCTTAATCAAAACGGCAAATGATATAAGGTGGCTTTCTTCAGGCCCAAGGTGTGGAATAGGCGAGATAAACATTCCTTCGCTTCAACCCGGTTCATCCATGATGCCCGGAAAAGTAAACCCTGTCATTCCAGAAGCAGTTATTCAGGCAGCGGCCCAGGTAATCGGAAACGATACAACAATTATGCTTGGAGCCCAGTCGGGCAATTTCGAACTCAACGCAATGCTTCCGGTGATAGCTTACAATCTTCTGCAGTCAATAACTTTAATTTCGCGGGCGGCGGATCTCTTCGCAGGCAAATGCATATCAGGGATATCTGCAAATGCCGCAAAATGCGCATCGAATATCGATAAAAGCCTCGCTCTTGCAACACTTCTTGTACCCTACACAGGTTATGACCGGGCCGCTGAAATCGCAAGAAAGGCCCATGAGACAGGAAAGACGATTAGAGAAATTGCAGTGGAGGAAAAAATTCTACCCGAAGAATTATTAAACCGGCTGTTAAAATAACTGCTCAGGTGTATAGGCTGTAAGCTGTTAGACTGTAGGATTTATTTTTAAACACAACTGGCTAACAGTCCAAAGCCTAAATACCTTCAGCCATCAGCCTAAACAACCTGAAAAAAACTATAAAAAAACAGGAGGAAATCGATGGAGAAAAAACGCTATACGATAAAAACATCATGTCCGCAGTGCGGATGTACCGACTTAACCGTTTTATCGCCTGAAGAGATCAAAAAGAAATACGGTGATGCTCCTAACATAGATATGGAATGCAGTGCTTGTGTGCTTAAATATTCTACCGATATGGAAAAAGCATGCCCCGAATGGGACAAGGAATGCAAAATGAAGGGATAGCTGGAAGAAAGGGGTCCAGGATTCGAGGATTCGAGGATTTGAGGGTTCAAGTGTTTGTTTTCAAATTATTTTATTATGTTAGGGATGTTAAGCCGAAGCCATCATTTTTGGGAAATGTTTTCGTTGCCTTATAAATTTTCAGCCATAGTTGATAGGACTTTTGCCAAACCTTTAATTCTTTATAATCTCTCAGCAGTTCACTTGAATCCTTGAATCCTGGTTCTAAGCTATAAACATGGCATCACCATAGCTGTAAAATCTGTACCTTTTATAGATGGCTTCCATGTAAGCGGAAAGAACCCTTTCTCTTCCTGCAAAAGCAGATACAAGCATGAGAAGGGTTGATTTCGGCAGATGAAAATTCGTAATCATCGCGTCAACAGTTTTAAACCTGTATCCCGGATATATAAAAAGGTCGCATTGCGCGCTTCCGGCAATGACTTTTCCCTTGCTGTCGGAAGCGTATTCGAGGGTACGGACGCATGTTGTTCCAACAGCTACAACCCTTCCTCCCTCAGCCCTGGTCTTATTTATTGCACTGGCCGCATCACCGGATATTTCAAACCTTTCCGAATGTATCTTATGCTCCCGTATATCCGATACTCTTACCGGGAGAAATGTTCCATAGCCGACATGCAGGGTAATTTCGGCAATTCTGACGCCCTTTGATTTTATTCTTTCAAGAAGCTCTTTTGAAAAATGAAGCCCCGCGGTCGGCGCCGCAACTGCTCCTTTATGTGCGGCATATACAGTCTGGTAGGATGTTTTGTCATCCCAAGACTCGTTTCCGCCATTATTCCGCTTTATGTACGGAGGAAGCGGCACATCTCCTATTTCATTAATGACATCCTCGAAATCAGCGGGAGAGGAAAATTTCAGCAGGTAGATTCCCTCTTTTGCATTAATCACTTCCGCCTTTAATTCTTTGTCAAAGAAGATTAAGGAGCCGGGTCTGGGCGGTTTTGAAGTTTTTACAAGGCATTCGCAAGTAAAGGCCCCTTTATCAGCCTCATCCCTTATCCCTCCCGCAAAATCCAGAATAAGGACCTCGGCTTTCCCTCCGGTATCCTTATTTCCAAATAACCGCCCTGGAATTACCCTGGTGTTGTTTATTACAAGAACATCTTTTGATGAAATAAAATCGCAAATCTCAAAAAATTCATGGTGGGATATCTTTCCGGTATTTTTGTCAAGAAGCAGCAGTTTCGACCTGTCCCTGCAGAATGCCGGTTTTTGTGCTATGGATTCTTCAGGGAGTTCATAATCATAATCGGACAGGTAAAACACGCCTACAGTCTCCCCAGGTAAACCAGGAGAAGACCGGCAAGCATTAGAGTAAAGCCGACCCATCGCAGCGCGCCTTCATGCATTTCGATAATCTTTACCATCCAGCCTTTCATCTTTTCAGGAAAAATAAAATACGGAAGCCCT
>JAHJRK010000183.1 GCA_018830925.1 Pseudomonadota bacterium | reverse complement strand
TCCAGAGCCTTAGTCACCTCCTGGCGCACTTCGATAATTTTCTTCCACCTCTCCGCAAGCTCTTCATCTTTCCATGCTTTAACAACAACAGGGAGCAAGGCAAGATGAATGCTTTCTTCCTTTTCCCCGGTCACCGGCATAAATTTCCAGATCTCTTCGGATGTAAAAGGGAGTATGGGCGCCATAATCCTTGCAACATAACCGAGTATCGTGTGCATGACCGTCTGGGCGCTTCTTCTCTCAGCTGATCCCGGAGAAGATGTATAAAGCCTGTCTTTCAGGATATCGAGGTAAAAAGCCGAAAGGTCGGTTGTGCAGTAATTATAAAGGCCGTGGTACACAATATGGAACTCGAATGTATCATAAGCCCTGAGGCTCTTTTCCGTCAATTCGGAAAGCTTATGAAGGGCATACCTGTCGATTTCCGGCATTGATTGATAAGGGACCGCGTCTTTTTCCGGATCAAAGTCATATAAATTACCGAGCATGAACCTGCATGTATTTCTGATTCTCCTGTAAGCATCACTCAACTGTTTCAGAATATTATCTGAGATGCGGATATCATCCCTGTAATCGGAAGCCGAAACCCAGAGCCTTAATATTTCCGCCCCGTACTTATCAATAACCTTTTTCGGCGCTATGACATTTCCAAGGGATTTGGACATCTTCTTACCTTCGGCATCCACAACAAATCCATGGGTTAAAACAGACTTGTAGGGAGCCTTTCCCCTGGTCCCGACCGAAGTCAGCAGGGAGCTGTGGAACCATCCCCTGTGCTGGTCACTGCCTTCAAGATAAAGATCAGCAGGCCACCTCAGATACGGCCTCTCTTCCAGCACCGCAGCATGGCTTACGCCCGAGTCGAACCATACATCAAGAATGTCGGTCTCTTTTTTGAATGTCGTATTTCCGCACTTACCGCATACACTTCCTTCAGGAATAAGTTCCGCGGCCTCTTTTTCAAACCATATATCCGCACCGTGCGCCTTAAAAAGCTCAAATACATGGTCTGCCGTTTCCTGATTCATGTGAAGGGCTTCACATTTTTCACAGTAAAAAACCGCTATGGGAACACCCCATGCCCGCTGTCTTGAAACGCACCAGTCCGGCCTGTTCTCTATCATCCCGTAAATTCTATCTCTTCCCCAGTGAGGCACCCATTTAACCCTGTCTATCTCTTCAAGCGATTTTTTCCGGAGGCCCGTTTTATCCATGGAGATGAACCACTGAGGGGTAGCCCTGAATATAACAGGCTGTTTGCATCGCCAGCAATGGGGATAAGAATGCGTAATTTTCTCATCAGCCACAAGAGAACCCGAATCCTTAAGTTTTGATACGATATCTTTGTTCGCCTTGAAAACAAATTTTCCTTCGAAAAATTCCACATCCTTTGTAAAGCATCCGTTATCATCGACAGGCGAATAGGTATCAAGACCGTACTGAAGCCCCACTTCGTAATCTTCACGTCCGTGGCCGGGAGCAGTGTGAACACAGCCTGTACCGGCTTCAAGGGTGACGTGGTTTCCGAGGATTATTAGCGAATCTCTGTTATAGAGGGGATGCCGGCAATGCTTCTTCTCAAGTTTTTCAGCGCTTATCTCGCAAAGCACCGAAAAATCCGGAAACCCGAAAGTTTTCATGCAGGCCCCGGCAAGGTCTGCCGCCAGAATAAAGACCTCTCCCTTTCCCGTATCAACAGCGACATACCTGAAGGCGGGATGGAGCGCTATCGCAAGATTGGCCGGAATAGTCCAGGGAGTGGTTGTCCAGATAACTATATATACTTTCCTGCCGGACAGGTGAGGATACTCCTTTGAAATATCATCCGATAAAGGGAACTTGACGAAAACGGACGGAGAGGTGTCGTCTTCATATTCTATCTCGGCTTCCGCAAGAGCTGTCTTACAGCTGCAGCACCAGTGAATCGGCTTCTTGCTCCTGAAAAGGCTGCCTTCCAGAGCAAATTTGGAGCATTCCCTTGCAATTATCGCTTCATATTCATAAGCCATTGTCAGATAAGGATTATCCCATTCACCCATTACACCCAGTCTTTTGAATTCTTCACGCTGGATATCGATATATTTCTCAGCATACCGCCTGCAGAGCTTTCTTATTTCAGCCTGGGAATATTTTTTGTTTTCCGAGCCGAGTTCCTTGTCTACATTATGCTCGATCGGGAGTCCGTGGCAGTCCCAACCGGGTACATAAACTGAATTAAAGCCCGACATCTGCCTGCTGCGTACAACTATATCTTTCAATATCTTGTTCAACGCGGTTCCGATATGAATGTTTCCATTAGCATAGGGAGGGCCGTCATGCAGAATGAAAAACTCCTTTTTTTCAGAAGCGGCTCTTACCTTATTATACAGGCCGATACCTTCCCATGATTTCAGCATCAGGGGCTCCCGAATTGCCAGATCGGCTTTCATTGCAAATTCAGTCACCGGAAGATTGAGCGTTTTCTTGTAGTCCATCTATCCCTCCAGATAAATTCATCGATTTAAAACTTATAATTTTTATAAATAAATCCATTATGTGTCAAGGCAATTAAAAGCCGTACATCATACTTCGCACATCGCTTTCCGCTCTTCGATATTCGATGTCCTATATTCGATATTCGGCTTTCGCCTCACGCCTTTTTCTTTACATCTGATTTTCTGATATAAAACGGCACTAACATTCCGGCATCTTCCATATCATTATCTTCAAACTTTTTCATGCCAATAAATGCAACGGTCGAAGCCTTTATAATATTAAAAGCATCGGGCAAAAAATGGGCGTAACCGCCCATTTTGACTTCGATAATCTTTCTGTATGCGTGCGCACCGTCGCCAGTAAAGAGGCAGGGCTCATTTATACCCTCTATTGCTTTTTCCGGAAGGAAATTCTCCTCTTTCGATTCCTTTTTAACAAAACCGCCGACAAACCTGTAGCGCGAAGAGTAAACCTCTCCTTTTCTTGCATCTATCATGGCGCAGATCAGATAAGATGTTCCGGGTACCTGGGCGGCAAGCGCGTCAAGTGTCGATATGCCGGCAACAGGCTTTCCGGTTGCTGCGGCAAGCCCCTTTACGGAACTTATCCCTATCCTGAGGCCGGTAAAACTTCCGGGCCCTTTCGTCACAGAAAACCCATCCATATCAAATGGTTTGAGGCAGGAGATTTCAAACGCCCTTTTTATCATATCCATCAGGTGCTTCGAATGCGTTTCTCCTGCTTCATTTATCAACTCGGCAAGGAGAGTCTTCTTGTCGGCGATTGCAACGCCGCAGCTTCTTGCAGAAGTATCAACAGCAAGTATCTTCATGACAAACCGCTCACATGCAAATAGATCGTTTCCGATTTCTGGTCTCTGGTTTATGATCGGCCGTTAGTCGTAAGTTGTAAGTCGTTAGTCGAAAAGCTTTTCTCGCTCTCACGCCCTCACGGCTTTTCTCGCCTCACGCCTTTTCCCTCATTCCTGCTTCTTCTCTTTTACTGCAAATCCTTCAACGGCAATCTGAAGAACTTCTTTCATCTGGCTTACAGGAATAAATTTGATTTTCCGTTTTACGTTTGCCGGTATCTCTGCAAGATCTTTCTTGTTTTTTTC
>JAHJRK010000182.1 GCA_018830925.1 Pseudomonadota bacterium | reverse complement strand
CACCGGGCTGATGCTAACTATATGGCGCAGATTTTTTATGGGTTCCTTTGTACAGATACGGCCGATCCTCAGGGCATAATTTCCGCCGAGGGAGAAACCGGCAAGAAAAAAATTCAAGCCGCCTTCAATAGCGGACGCTTGGTGAACCGCCTGAAAAACCTCATCTATCAGAGTAGCATAGAAAAGCCCCTCATTTAAATGGTGACTGTTGCCGTGATCCCTGAAGTTCAGCCTGAAAACGGAATAGCCGTTTTCAAAAAGATGTCTCCCGGCGCTGAGAATATAAGCGGAGCCGACACTTCCTTCCCATCCGTGAAGAAGCATCACCATGCCCTTTGATTTATTCTCTCCGGCAGGCGAATAGCTCGCAAGCAGCCGTTCCCCCGCTTTTGTTGTGATGATCGTCTCTTTTGCTGCGTCAAGCATGGGATTTTTACCCATAACCCTGAGCCTGCTGCTCGCAAGATATGTCTGGATATGTGCATTTTTCAGGAAAAAAACCGGATTGAATTCTTTCTCAGTCACTGTGACCGCCTATGCCCATATTCTTCAGATCAAGGATTAATTCCTTTTCGTTAAATACTTTTCCTTCTCGCCAGATGCCGTTATATTCAAGTGTCGGAACAACCCAGTCAAAACCTCCGTTTACCTCTATTACTTTACGAACGACTTCATCAGTTTGAATCTCAATATCGATATAATTATAGCGGATGTTGTTTTTTTTGAAAAATTCTTCCGTTTTCATGCAATGGGGACACCATCTGGCGGCATATAAATTCAGCATATTATCTCCATGTCGTTTTCTTTTTTGGTTTCAGTTATATTGTGAAAAAGCATCACATTTTTCATAGCATAAAGTGGCGGCACACATCAGCCGATACCCCGGTCAGGCCTTTCAACGGAGTGTTTGTAAAGATCTCCGTTCGCATACGCTACCATACCTCCTGATATGGTGAATGTGAGTTATTGAATCACCCCGAAGCATGCTTCGGGATGATTCGACCGTATGGAATAAGATCTGTTTTTAATTCAATCGCTTACCGCGCAGCAAGCTGCGTGAAATGCGCTCGCTGTTTCGGTTCAAATATCACGGCTCTTATGCATTGATTTTTATAGCCTGCTGTTATATGCAGTATTATAAATTATTTTTATGGATTCATCAATATCGGTTGAATGCGGAAGGGAATTTATAATGTTATTCTTCAGGAAAAAAAAAGAGGAAGAAAAATATCCTTTTGAAATGACAATGGTATCACTGCCGGACGGGACTTCATATTTCGGCAGAAATATGGATATAGTCGGAACTGTTTCCGGAGCCGACAATATTATAATTATGGGGCAGGTAAACGGGGTGTTTGACTTGACCGGAGAGCTGAAAATCGGCGGCACATCAAAAATAAGCGGTGAATTCAAGGCGAAGAAAATATCCGTCAGCGGTTTTGTCGAGGGGTCTCTTGTGGCTTCAGAAAGGGTTTATCTTGATACGACTGCAAACATAAAGGGCATCATTGTCACACCGCTCTTTTCTGTCACGGAGGGGGCTCTTTTTGACGGTGAAGTGAGAATGAGTATCGGCCAGGGATTGGGTATTGCATCCCCTGATGATGAGAAAAACGGGAATGCCGGAATTATAAAAAAGAAAAACCTTTTAGAAGGAACCGGGGCTGCCGATTTATTTTCAAAATCGGCTTCTCTGATAAGCAGGAATTCAAGAATAGAGGGCGATATTACGGGTAAAGAAAACATTATCATAGAAGGTTCGGTAAAAGGCTCAATTAAAATTGACGGCAACATTTTTGTGGGTGCTTCAGGAGTTATTGAGGCTGATGTTGAGGCCGAAAATATATCAATACAAGGCAATATTACAGGTAATGTTGCTGCGCGAGGACAACTTGATATTCAGCCGGCAGGCAGAATATCGGGCGACATATCCGCCCGCTCGATTGATATCAAGGAGGGGGCATCGTTTGAGGGTCGTTCCCGCATGATGAATCTTGTTTCATACAGGGAAATTGATGGAATTGGAGATTAAAGAGTGAATATTTTTAAGCGGCTCTTTTTATGCATCATACCGGTTCTATGTCTGTCGTCATGTTCCCCCAGGATGTTTGTAATCAATGAAATAACGGCCATTTCCGAAACAGGAGCAGCGGCTTTCGAACAGGATGATGATCTTGAAATGGTGGAGAAGGCTATTCCCGGCAATGTCAAGCTTTTCGAAGCACTTCTTGAAAACAGCCCGGATAATTACAGGCTGCTTATTCTTTTATCAAGGCTTTATGCCTCCTATTCATTCGCATTTTTTGAAGGAAAGCTTGAAGCCTCTCTTTTAACATCGGTCCCTTCGGATCATCCCGAACAGCAGCGGCTTAGGGAAAGTGTAAACAGATATTACATGAAGGGTGCGGATTACGCTCTTAGGGCGCTTAAAACAACTTACCCTGAAGCGGACGTTAAATTCAAAAATCCGGGCTCGGCTGATATTTTTTTGGAAAAGATGACAAGGGAAGATGTCCCCGCCCTTTTCTGGTATGGATTTAACCTCGGCTCATGTATAAACCTGAACCGGGATTCGGTATACTTCATTTCAAAAGCCTTCCTTGCGGAAAAAATAATGAACCGGGTGACGAAACTTGATCCTGACTATTATTACGGAGGGGCTCATCTGTTTCTCATAGCCTATTACTCATCTGTTCCGCCTTATTCGGATGAAAAACTCAAGTTGTCGCTTTTTCACTATAACAGATTAAAAGAACATAAAGGTGACGCATTTATGCTCGCCGAACTTTATTACGGCCGGTATTATCTCTGGAGAAGACAGGAAAAAGAGAAATTTGAAGAAGTGATGAAAGATATCATGCAATACTCCGGCAGAAAAAAAGAGTATCTTTTTTACAATGCGATTGCGGCGCAAAGAGCAAAGATTTATCTTGAGGCGGCCGGTCTTTTGTTTGAGTAAATGGAAAACATGAGAAAAAATTTAATGAAAATATTTCGTATTTCAGCTGTTTTTATTCTGGTGATATTGATTCTCTTTTGCACAGAGAACCGGGCGCGTGCAACCGTGATTAAAATTGCGCTGGTTACTCCTGAAGGGAGCACATGGACTAAGACTCTTCATAAAATGGCTGAAGAGGTGAGGGCACGGACAAACGGGGAGATTGAATTTAAAGTATATGCAGGCGGAATAAGTGGCGATGAACTCGACATAATCAGGAAGATGCAGGCAGGACGAATGCATGCCGCAGGTTTTTCAGGTGTCGGGCTCGGGGTTCTTTTGCCGGAAATACGCATTCTTGAAGCCCCGCTCCTTTTTAAGAACTACGGAGAAATAGATTATGTAAAAGAGAAGCTTTACAGCGAATTTGCCGCCGGTTTCGCCCTGAAAAATTATATCCTTCTGGGTTTTGTAGAAGCCGGCTTTGTCTATTTTTTCTCATCATCTGAAATATCGAAACCGGACGCTTTGAAAAATATTAAAATGTGGGTCTGGCAAGGCGATAAGGTCGCCCAGACCTTTCTTTCAACGTTTGGAATAAAGACATACCCGCTTCATCTGTCAGATGTGAGTACAGGACTTGAAACCGGCATGATCGATTCATTTTATTCCCCCATCCTTGCTTCCGTCGCTTTCCAGTGGCATACAAAGATAAAATACATACTTGATTATCCGATGGTCAATTCAACAGGCGGATTGCTGATGGATAGAAAAACATTTGACGGGCTGTCCGGGAAAAATCAGGAAATTTTAAAGGATACCGCGAAGAAATACTGCGCCGAACTGGTCCGTCTGACACGACGTGATAATGATGAGGCAAGAATGGCGCTGAGAGAGTCGGGTATTAAATTTGTCCTGCCTCTGAAACAGGAGATAAGCTCTTTTCAGGATAGTGCATTAAAGACATATGAAAAAAATATTCCTGAAATTTACTCAAGGGAGCTCTTTAAAAGGGTTCAGGAGATAGTAAAGGAGTACAGGGAGACTCATAAATAGTCCAGATAAGAAGTTGTGGTTGAGCGAAAGGTTGAAGGGCAGGGGGGCCGGAGAGATAATAGATGCATTTTATTAAACAGATAGACGACTTTTTGGAAAAGATCGAAAAAGTACTCGCGGTATTCCTCTTTTCAGGGCTTGCGCTTCTCATAACGTTTAACATTCTATCCAGAAATATTTTTAATTATTCATTCGAAAAGATATTTGAAACCGCTCCGGTTCTGGTTCTCTGGCTGGCGCTTGTGGGATCATCCCTCGCATTGAAAAAAAGACGCCATATAAAAATAGAGCTTCTGCTCAGATACTGCCCGGCAATATACCGTTATTATTCAAATTACGCGGTTTCTTTTTTCGGCATGGCTGTAACCGGAATCCTTTTTTATTCTTCACTGCAGTTTGTGTCGAATGAAGTTCAGATTTTCGGGAATAAGGGCTTTTTTTCCGTGATATTTCCTCTCTTTTTTGCCCTCTCGTTCTTCAGATATTTTACATGGATTGTGTATGATATATATAAGCGATAATTGAATGAATCTATTCACTCTCATCATCATCGGGATGTTTCTTTTAGCCGTTCTTGAAACGCCCCTTTTTACAGTCATTGCCGGTTTATCAATAGCCTGCTTCTTTTTTATTGATAATGAATGGGCTTCCATCCAGACAATAGTGATTGAAATGAACAGGCTCGCTTCAATGCCTGTTCTTGTAGCGCTGCCGCTTTTTACCTTTTCCGGCTGCCTGCTTGCTGAATCAGGGGCGCCGTTGCGTATCATGAACCTGATGAGAGCGTTAACCGGACGGATTCCCGGCGGGATAGCAATGGCGGCGATCTGTTGCTGCGCTTTTTTCACGGCCCTGACCGGTGCAAGCGGAGTAACCATAGTGGCCATCGGGAGTCTTTTGTATCCGGTTCTTCTCGGGCAGGAATATGACGAGAATTTTTCCCTGGGGCTGCTGACTACATCGGGAAGTCTTGGACTTCTGTTTGCTCCTAGCCTGCCCGTTATCCTTTACGGTGTTGTGGCGCAGGTTGATGTAGCGGTAATATTCAGGGCCGCCCTTATTCCGGGCATACTTCTTGTTCTTCTTCTTTCGGCGTACGCGTTCTTTCATGAACCGAAACGGCGGGCGCATTCCCCGCTGTATTCAGCACTCACCGGTGTCTTGCCGAGGTCCTGTGGCGGGGAGCTTCAGTATGTTTTACCGGACAGGAAAAAAGATGCTTATAAAAAAAAGACTGAATGGAAAGATGTAAGGAATGCTTTAAAGGAAGGAATCTGGGAATGGCCCGTTCCCCTGGTTATTATAGCCGGAATATACGGGGGTTTTACGACTATTGCCGAAGTATCTGCGCTTGTTCTTGTCTATGTAGTTACTGTCGAATGCTTTGTGCTGAGGGAGATCGATTTTTCAAAGCGACTGCCCGACATTATCATAGAAAGCGTTATTGTCTCGGGTGCCATCATTATAATACTCGGATTTGCTCTTGGCTTTACCGGATATCTTGTAGAGGAAGAGATTCCCGGACGCCTCCTCGGGTATCTTGTGAATTTAACCGAAAATAAATATTATTTTCTTGCCGGGTTGAATCTTTTTTTGCTT
>JAHJRK010000181.1 GCA_018830925.1 Pseudomonadota bacterium | reverse complement strand
TGTGTCATCGCAGGGACAACTTCCGTCAACCTCATAGGCATACAGTATCCTTGATTCGGCTTCGGCCCTGATTTCCGGGATTTCGCTGAAAGTGAATTTTTCCGAAAGTTTCAAAATCTCCGGTTTTGAGAGGATAGCATCCAGTCCTTTTAAAAATACTTTCCCGGTTGACCCGTCAAGGTTGTCCGCATCCACCCCGTTTGTCACAACTACAATAGGAACCTGGTAAGGGGCAACGAGTCTTGATGCTGATAAGGCCGGTCGATGGCGTGTAATTATTGAGCCGGGGCCGTATTTTATTATCATTAAGATCCGGTCTTGCATGGTAATAAGAAAATCGACCCTGATTATTGCTTTTTTTTCTCCGGCCTTGACTAAAAGATCATGGCGCGGTTTTATATCCGGCTTATTGTATAATTTCTCATTCACAAGGAGACGGGCAATATTTTGCCTGTACCGCTCGTCATGGGTATCTGGTATCGGATCACCCGTAATGAAGTCGGTTATTTCGCCTAAAATTAAATGATGTCCGTCCATTCTGTTTTTCAATCACCCTTGTTGTAAATAGTTCTTTACAAATGATTATGCATGTGAATAAATCTGACGGTTGCGTAACATGTCCGCATAAGAAATAATTATAGCAGGTTAAGGGCTTATGTCAATTCGTGAAAATTTTGAGAAGCGTGAAGAAGGGTTCATGTCCCCTTTCGGATGCCTCAGTTCAAAGTCGAAAGGGCGTGCAAGAAAGGAAGAGCCGTGTCCCATAAGAACCGCCTTTCAGCGGGACAGGGACAGAATCGTATATTCGAATGCATTCAGAAGACTGAAACACAAGACCCAGGTCTTTTTGTCTCCCCTCGGAGATCATTACAGGACGCGCCTGACCCATACCCTTGAGGTTGCTGAAATAGCAAGAACGATTGCGCGTGCCATGAGGCTAAACGAGGATTTGACGGAAGCGATTGCCCTCGGTCACGATCTGGGACATACGCCTTTCGGGCATGGCGGGGAGACGGCTTTAAAAGAGATATATTCTCCCGACTTTTCTCACAATGAGCAAAGCCTTCGGGTTGTCGATCTTCTTGAAAACAAGGGAAAGGGACTCAATCTGACTTATGAAGTCAGGGACGGTATTTTAAAACATTCAAAGGGTTACGGGAAAATCATTTCTGATAATCCCGACGAGAAAGCTTGCACTGTTGAAGGACAGGTTGTCCGGATCGCGGACATAATGGCATACCTGAACCATGACCTTGACGATGCGATTAGAAGCGGTGTGATCAGCTCAAGTCAAGTCCCGAAAACGTGCTCGAAGCTTCTTGGCCGAACGCATTCGGAACGCGCCACAACGATGATAAAAAATCTTGTCTTTTCAACCAAGATATCCGGAGGCAAACTCTGCCTTGAAATGAGCGATGACATATACGACGCCATGACAAAATTAAGAGAATTTCTTTATGATAATGTTTACCGTTCACATGAAGTTCATAATGAATTTATGAAGGCAAAGAAGATCCTTTCCGAGTTGTATTCCTATTTTGTAAAAGATGAAAAAATGTTTCACAAGGAGCTTACCAACATGGAGATGGTCGCCATCTACCGTAAAAAGCATCTTGGTGAGGAGACCTACGAGAGGATTGTCTGCGATTTTATTGCAAGCATAACTGACAGGTATGCCCTTGATCTTTATTCCAAGATATTTTTCCCTTCACCTCTTGTCTGATAACTGCCGATATTGATCCTATGAATCCTGTGATAGAAAAAATAACATCCTGTGAAGAAAAATTCATACTCTTTATGTCCCGCCTGGAAGTTATTTATAAAAAAATGGATGAAAAATATAATGAAACAGCAATTAATTACGGTTTTTGCTGCGGGGGATGTGAAGAGAACTGCTGTTTCACAAGATTTTATCACCATACATTCGCAGAGTATTTATATTTACATAAAGGCTTAGAAACACTTGAGCGGGGAAACCGCGCGGAAATACAAGAGAGGGCTCTTTCGGTTTGCAGGCAGACGGACGAACTTGACAAGGCGGGCCTTCCGGTTCGCCTTTTGTGCCCGCTTAATTATGAGGGGATGTGTATTTTGTACGAATACCGGCCTATGATATGCAGGATGCACGGCCTGCCCCACGAGATAATCATGCCGGGCGGAGGAATAAAAACGGGTTCAGGATGTGGTGAATTTAATGCTCACTGCAGCGACAAAGAGTATTTGAAGTTCGACCGGACTCCTTTCTATACAGAGATGGCAGGTCTTGAAAAGGATTTTAAAGAAGCTTTCTGCATTTCCGAGAGAATCAAGATGACGGTTGCTCAGATGCTTGCGACTTTGTAACAGGTTTATCAAGGGAGCATAAATTTGATGGACTTTTTACGAACTCATCGATATTATTGTAGAACAAAAAACAGGAGCTATTTAATTTTGAACAAAAATCCTTTAAAAAAAATTAGAATAGGCATGGTTGTTAAGGAAGACCCCAGAGCCATACGCAAAGCCGATGAACTTGATAAATGGCTGCGCAAAAAAAAAGTTGATGTTATCAGGAAAGAATACCTGCCGCCAGACAGGATGGTTTCCGGTAAAGTCGAAAAGGCTCCGCCCGGTCTTTTTTGTGTTTTCGTGCTTGGAGGAGACGGGACTTTCTTAAGCGCAGTCCGCTGGATAGGTGACCGGAATATTCCGGTTCTGGGGGTAAAATTCGGAGAGGTCGGGTTTCTTGCTGAGACATCCGAGGAGAGTCTTTTTACCGCTGCCGAAGCTGTTTTAAAAAAGAGGTTTTCAACTAGTCCGAGAATGCGCCTACTTGTCAAGGTGTTACGAAACGGAAAAGAGATTGCCTCCGAACAGGTTTTAAACGATGTTGTAATTAACAAGGGGGCGCTTGCAAGGCTTGCGCATATTGAAACTTATATAAATGATCATTACCTGACTACTTACAGGGCCGACGGACTTATCGTTTCAACACCTACCGGATCAACAGCCTATTCTCTTGCTGCGGGAGGGCCTGTCATTCATCCGTCCGTTCCGGCGATAATAATGACTCCGATATGTCCTTTTACGCTGACCAACCGCCCTCTTATAGTGCCTGATTCATCCGTCATTAAAATCAAACTTGAAAAGCAGTCATCTCATATAATGCTCACGTTTGACGGACAGCAGGGCATGGAAATCAGCAGGAAGGATCTTCTGGTAATTCAAAAAGGGGCTCAGCCGGTAAATATGATAACAATTCCCGGACAGGATTATTTCGATGTTTTAAAAACCAAGTTGAGATGGAGCGGCGGAAGGGTTTGAACCGAAACAGCTTCAATTTTGACTTTTTTTCGGCGTGGTAATAATTTCAAGCGACTACTTTTAGTAAGATAGAAATTATTATCTGCGTTTTTCTGCCCCTCAAGGGGGCACTGAAACGAGTACCCCTCAGGGGTGTACTGAAAAGAGAGGCAAAAAATAATTTCGTTAACGCACTTACACCCATCAAGGGGGTAATGAAAAAGTCCCGTTTATCGGGGTTCGGAAGGAGATTTCTAATATGAACTGGGGAATGAAAAACCGTTTATCACAGCTTATTCAACCAGACGGCCATTGCTTTTTTCTGCCCATAGACCACGGCTATTTTCAAGGTCCCACAACCTGTCTGGAGAGACCCGGTGAAACCATCAAACCGCTTCTTCCTTACTGCGATGCCCTCTTTGTCACGAGAGGCGTTTTGCGTTCCGCGGTGGACCCCGCAAAGACTAAACCTGTTATCCTCCGGGTATCCGGGGGCGCAAGCGTAATCGGTAAGGATCTGGCAAATGAGTCCATCACCACTTCCATAGAAGAGATCATCCGTCTTAATGCCTCGGCTGTCGGTATTTCCATCTTTGTAGGCAGCGATTACGAGCATGAATCACTGACAAATCTTTCAGCGCTCGTTAATATATGTGAGGATTACAGTATCCCCGTGATGGCTGTCACGGCTGTGGGCAAAGAGCTGGAAAAGCGAAACGCCAGGTACCTTGCCCTATGCTGTCGTATCGCCGCCGAATTAGGGGCGCGGGTAGTAAAAACTTACTGGTGCGAAGACTTTGACCGGGTTACAAATGGTTGTCCCGTTCCGGTGGTTATGGCAGGCGGTCCCAAATGTGAAACAGAACTCGAAGTATTTGAGTTTGTTTATGATGGGATGCAAAAAGGCGCCGTGGGTATAAATCTCGGAAGGAATATCTGGCAAAACCCAAATCCTGTAGCCATGATCAGGTCCCTGCGGTCTATTATTCACGAAAATTGCACCCCGGAAGAGGCCAATGATCTCTTCAATAGTCTTAAGGACGATGAATAACAGTAACCGTAAAATGGTAAAATGCGTGCGAGCAGTATGCTATCATCTGACCCCGATAAACGGGACTTTTTTCAGAACTCCCTTTAGTGGTACTCGTTTCAGTGCCCCCTTGAGGGGCAGAAAAGCGCAGGAAATATTTTTAACTTACTAAACGGACTGGACAGACCCCAATGCGTGTAGCAATGTATTACAACAACAGGGATGTTCGCCCGGAGGAGATGCCAACACCGCGGATCGGCCCTGGCGAGATACTGGTAAAGGTAATAACCAGCGGTATCTGTGGCAGTGATGTCATGGAGTGGTACCGCATCAAAAAGGCCCCCCTCGTTCTCGGCCATGAAATTGCAGGAGAAATCACAGAAACGGGAAAAGATGTGAAGCGATATAGAGTTGGTGACAGGGTCTTCGTCTCCCACCATATTCCCTGCAATACCTGTTATTACTGCCTGAGAGGATATCACACCGCATGTGAGACTCTACACACCACAAATTATGATCCCGGTGGTTTTGCTGAGTATGTACGGGTTCCCGAACTGAATGTTGACCGGGGGGTCTTTCTCCTGCCTGATGAGGTTTCTTTCGAGGATGGTACGTTCATCGAACCGCTTGCCTGTGTTATTCGCGGGCAGAGGATCGCGGGTCTTCAACCGGGGCAGGCTGTACTTATCCTCGGCAGCGGTATCTCAGGGATGCTCCACCTGTTACTTGCGCGCACCCTTGGCGCGGGGCGGATAATCACGACAGACATCAGCGAATACCGCCTGAAAATGGCGAGGCAATTCGGGGCGGATGCGGCAATCCATGCCCGGGAAGATGTTCCTGGTCTCTTCCGCCGGCTCAATGATAATCGGCTAGCCGATCTTGTCATCATCTGCAATGGATCCTCCTCTTCATTCTCTCAGGCACTACAATCGGTGGATCGCGGTGGTACCGTTCTCTTTTTTGCTCCCACAGGGCCGGGTGTTGATATCCCTGTACCGGTTAATGACTTCTGGCGCAATGAGATAAAATTGATGCCTTCGTACGGCAGCAGTCCTTCCGATACCATCGTGGCGATGGAAATCATCCGTGCCGGTCGCGTTCCCGTAAGAGCGTTGATTACACACAGGCTAAGCCTAAAAGAGACGGGGCTTGGTTTTCGGCTTGTCGCCGAGGCGGGGGAATCTCTAAAAGTAATTATTGAACCGCAGAGATAATCTAAAACGGAAGGTGAATTCTAAACATAGAGCAAAAAGTTAATCCTTCAAAAACGCAGATGCAACAGGCAGATCAACGAGTACCCGGTTCAACATTGAAGTAAACCCGGTTAATATACTCAAGTCGAAAAACTGGATTTCCTAATTAGTTTATTTTATTGAAAATGGGAGCTGGATGAAAATTATGTAATAATAAAAATAATTTATTATGTTAGAACTCGTTCAAAAAATCGATTTGAGGAAACTGTATATGTCACAAGACGGAACACAAACGGAAACAGAAAGGCAGAAAAAGATCATAGCTGATGTCCGGCGCAACAAGGAGCTTCGGGAGAAGACATACCGGGAGCGGGCGCTTAAACTCTTTCCGCATGTGTGCGCAAAGTGCGGGCGCGAATTTTCAGGCAAGAAGCTTAAAGAACTGACTGTTCATCACAGAGATCATGACCACGACAACAATCCTGCCGACGGAAGCAACTGGGAGCTGCTGTGCATCTACTGCCACGACAATGAGCATTCCCGGAATCTTGATGCGGAATGGTATGGCTCTGAAGCCCCGGGCGGGGGACATGAGCCGGCCTCATCTCACAAGCCATTTGGGGGTCTCGCCACCTTGCTGAAGAATAAAAAATAGCTGAAGAAGGAGAAAAATATAATCATGATTTATGATTCACTCGTTAATTTCGGCGATTATTTGTGCCTTCATCCTCATTTCAAAAGTGTTTATACATTTATAAAAGAGAATAATACGGCAGCAATGGCTGAAGGAAAATATGAAGTCAATAATCAGGGCGCTTTTGTCTTAATCAGCGAATATAATACAAAAGAAATTTCAGAAGGTTTCATAGAGTGCCATAGAAAATACATAGACATACAAATTCTACTGGAAGGCAGAGAAAGAATAGGTATATGTAATATCCTGGAATGCAAGGAATATCCTTATGATCCGGATAAGGATTTACAGAAACTTGCCGGTGAAGTAAGTTTTATAAAAATGGTCCCAAAGCATTTTGTAATATTTTTTCCACGCGACGGGCACATGACTCAGATTAAATGCGGCGATTTTCCCCAAAAAGTCAGAAAAGTAGTTTTCAAAGTCCCGATTTTGAGCTTGACCTCATAGATTCCGTATGGTCAAATCAAAATATGGACCGTTCATCCCTCACACGCTATGCATGGATTTCTATAGCAGCGGCAGTTGCTACAATAACATTAAAAAGTATTGCATACATACTTACCGGATCGGTCGGCCTGCTCTCGGATGCGGCTGAATCTCTGGTTAACCTTCTGGGCGCCTGCATAGCATTGGCCATGCTGACAATTGCTGCGCGTCCGCCAGACGAAGATCACCTTTTCGGACATGACAAGGCTGAATATTTTGCATGCGGCGCGGAAGGCGTACTGATTCTCATCGCGGCTGTCAGCATCGGATTAGCGGCGGTTAACAGGCTCATCAATCCAAGGCCGATTGAACAGGCCTGCTTCGGTCTGGCTGTTTCTGCTGTCGCAGCTCTGATAAATTTTACAGTCGCCCGCACACTGCTTTCTGCCGGGAAGAAAAACAACTCCGTTACCCTTGAGGCGGATGGACATCACCTTATGACCGATGTCTGGACTTCAATAGGCGTAATAGGCGGGGTGGCCGCAGTAGCTCTGACAGGCTGGCAATCCCTCGACCCGGTTATAGCGCTTTGCGTTGCCTGCTATATTGTTTGGACAGGCTTCAGGCTAGTAAGGAATTCGGTGCTTGGTCTCATGGATTCCGCTTTGCCGGAGGATGAATGCAAGGAAGTAACAACGGTTCTGGATAAATATAAGAGCAGGGGAATCCAGTTTCACGCGCTGCGGACAAGGCAATCCGGTGCCCGCTGTTTTGTATCGGTCCATGTGCTTGTCCCCGGAGCATGGACAGTGCAGCAGGGCCATGAGCTGCTTGAGGAACTGGAAGCTGAAATTCGCAGTGCGATTTCTTATGTCACAGTATTTACACACCTGGAGCCCTTGGAAGATCCGGTTTCAGGACATGATACCGGACTTGATCGCATTATAAAATAAGGAAAATTCTGCTTTTCATAAAACCATTGTAACTATTCAGGAGCCAGTAGCCGGAATTCAGGAGCCAGAATGAAAAGGATGCCCGCTAAAGATTTTCAAGACTTAATCGTATGGCACAAGGCTCTCTGGAAGAATGTCGATACTATTTGATTGTGGCGAAAGGCCTTGGTTATGGTGATACCTCGCAGTTAATGCCCCAACTTGAAGAAGTGAGTAAATTGCTGGAGGCATATACCGCTTCTATTCTGAATTCCGGCTCCTGACTTCTGACTCCTGAATAGTTAAGAACCATTTTACTATGGCAGATTCATAAATTTCCTTACTGCCTTATACATTACATATCCTCCTGAAACGCTCCATGAATTAAAACCCTTTTGTCTTAATATTCTTGAAGCAAAATAAGACCTTTTACCAACAAGACAGTACAGCCAGATATCCCGGTTTTCAGGAATTTCGTCAAGCCTGAATCTTATGCTGTTTAAAGGAATATTGACTGCGCTGTTAAAATGTCCCCGCACAAATTCGGACGGGTCGCGCACATCTATTATATAAGGATCCGAACCGGGAAGTTCTTCCCAGTGCTTTATAAAAGAATAACCATTAAGCACGTTTGCGGCTATCATGCCTGCTATGTTGACGGGATCTTTTGCGGAACCGTACTGGGGAGCATAGCAGAGTTCGGCTTCTTCAAGGTCAAAGACAGTCCCGTTTTTTTGGATGATTGCAGCGATGACATCGATTCTTTTTTCAACTCCTTCAAAGCCTACCGCCTGTGCGCCGAGAACACGTCCGTCATTTCGGGAAAAAATGAGTTTCATGGTTATGGTTTTTGCGTCCGGATAGTAGGTGGCATGATGATCTGGATGAAGATATATCTTTTCATATGATATGTGAACCCCGTTTTTCTCATGTTTTTTTATAGCTTTTTCAGTCAAACCGGTTGAAGCTATCGTCATGCCCATTATACCGCAAACGGCGGTAGCCTGTATGCCTCTGAATGATTTTATTTTTTCGGATGTTCCGAACATGGATTCCGCTGCAATCCGGCCCTGTCTGTTTGCCGGTCCTGCGAGGGGAATAAGGATTTGAGTGTTTGTTAAGAAGTCTTTTACTTCGACGGCATCGCCGACCGCCCAG
>JAHJRK010000180.1 GCA_018830925.1 Pseudomonadota bacterium | reverse complement strand
TGCCGGCAACATTATACTCCGGCAAAACCCACCCTGATACCTCTTAAATCATTACCCTTAATAAATGGTGCGCCCTATCCGGGCTTCTTGAACAATAGATTGAAAACGACCTTGCAGGTCGTGTCAATCCTTATAGGTTAGAAGCCCTATTTTTTACATTTTATAATCATGCTTCTATTAATAACTGAGCCAGCAAATAGACCATATTGAGTACCAGTCACCATAGCACCTTGGTCGCCACTTTTTTCCAATACCTCATAACCCTTTTCACCGCAAAGTTCCCCAGCTTTTTCGTAACACATACCCCAAGTCAATGCGCTTCCAGAACAATTAATGCTATATCCTTGTTGCCCATCGGCGGTATAAGTTTGCTTTGCTGTTGCACATCCTCCAATGAGAACGACAAAGATAATAAGAACTCCCAGCTTTTTCATGACACCTCCTAAACGTTGAATACGATGACCACTATTGTCAAAGCAACGCGCTTACATAGAATTATTTTTTAACATATGAGAATTGTTTATAGTTCGTCATATTCTATACATAGTGTCTCTACCCCATTCAATTTCCCCTGTTCTTTTTCTATATTGGAGCACATTACGAACATTTCTCTTCCATTTGGGAACATCAGAAGTTGGCGACTGCCATTCATAGTCTTCTTTGTCTAAAGAAAGATTATCTTCGATGATCCGGTAAATATCCGCTAAAGAAATCCATACACCCTTTGGGATTTGCTTTTGCATACAAGACCATATTTCAGGTAGATGAGTCACTTAACCTCCTCTCGCCTTCTAACGGCCCTGATAACCTGCCGGGCCACAGTATTGAACCGCGTTAGCGCCGCAGACGATAACCCGGTCAGGTTAATTAGATGGTTCGGTGTCCTCTATGTCCTTAAGAAAACACGGGATTTCTACCGGTTTTATATGAAAAATATACTGCATGTACTTTTTCTCAATTCCAGCCTGTGCAGCTTCGTAAAACAGTTTGAATTCAACGGGGTACTTGTGTACTTCAAGTTGTTTTCTCCAGTGAATTTTTTCTTCATCATTATTTGAAAAATTTAGTAATACCGGTAATGCTGTGTGGGCAAACTTAATACCGGAATTTTCGGGTATTACAAAACTTTGATAGATATAGTCCTTTTCTACTCTATCTTGCGATTCTGGCTCCGCTGAAATAAATAGAGGCCAAAGACCTTTTGGAAGTTTCGTTGTCTGGCTTCCTTCCGAGTTTGTAAAATATGCCTTTTCAATTCTGACAAGCCACTGCTGTTCTTTTGTACTCTCGCCAGTTATTTTTTGGTCAACCAGTTTATCTTTCTTCATGGCAAAATGAAGGCCAACGTTTGCCTTTAATACATAGGCAAAATCTCCGGCAAGAAAACTCATTAGATTGTTCTTCATCGCTGTTTCTAGCGACAAATGGAAATTTGTTTTTGCTTTCTGGAAACACCCAATATCAACCAATAGCCATAGGCCATAAAACTTCCAAGCGACAAGCAATGGGATGCCAAGCAGGTCTGAATAATTTTTAAGTTTTTTTAAGTAATCTGCTTTCCATTTCAGTTTCTTTTGATTTGTAACTTTTATCTCGACAAGTACCTGTTTGGGGCCGACTTTGGTTTTGAACAAAGCAAATAAGTCTGGCACCTGATACGTGTCTGTAGATTTTGGTGGAAATTGTCTTTGGTCTAGTTTGTGTGTGAGCGAGCATTTCCCCAACCAAGATAATATGAAAATAAATTCATCTTCAGCGGGTAGCCCAAGATCTAATCGTTTAACTCTATCTGCCAGCAATGCTGGGTCTGCAGACCAGCCCATTTGTTGAATCGCTTCATGGAGAAGCCTTGCTGAAGAATCGAGGTTGATTGTCATTTATTCATTTACACCGAACGTGCGAGTCAGCCGGAGCGGCCCAACGGGCCGCGATCGGCTGGACGGGCTGGTTATGGCGTTTTTTCCATGTCTGAATTAATACTTTTAAAGAGCGCCTCAAAGGCGTCAAAGACCAATTTGTAGTCAAAACGTTCACTACATTCTTCTTCCAGCATTTCTTTTACAACGGCGGATAGACGGCTAGCACGATCCATTTCCTCTTTGAACTGTGCATTCGTTACTAATACTCTAGGTACTATAGCACCATCTTTACCAATGCCAATATATAGTTGGTCTTGTTTCCTCTTATCTATAAAGCCATTTGCCACCTTTTGTGCTTTGGATTCATAAACTGGAGGTTCCTCCCAAAACCAATTTTTGAATTCCCATCTACCAATTTTTTCATGACGAAAAATATAGAGAGCATCTGCTACCAGGCTCGGTAATGAGCCATCCACTCTATCAGAATACCATGCTCTATCGCGTGCCATAAATTCATCATCACTTGGATTAAGAAATTCCATCACCATTACCAGAAGCTGTTTACATTTGTGATCATGAGCTGCGCGTAAGATGAAATCATTCCATTGAATTACATTTTTATGCACGAGTGTAAGTAGGAAAGCTTTGGCAAGTTCCTCTTCAGCGATTATTACAAGAGCATAAGCTGTTGAAGGTGGTTCCTCATATTCCAACATTTCAGCATCTCTCAATAATCTCTTTCCATTTTCAAGGCAGGCATTAGCAGCATGGTTAAAATGTGATTTCTTCATTCTATATCCTGCGATCCCAATAGAATATATAAGCCATAACAGTGTTAATAAGCGGAAAACTTTCCATCTATTGCCTATATACGATGGAAAATATTTCCATGTATTGCCGTATTAGCAATAAAACATGGAAAAAACACGATTGAATTTTCCATGTTTTGATGATATTGGCTGTTATCATGGAAATCAAGAATAAATTTAAGCCAGACCCAAAAATTAAGCTTATGGATCAGGTGCGACAGGTCCTGAGATATCATCATTACTCTTTGAGCACCGAAAAAACCTATTGTGACTGGATAAGCCGTTATATCAAATATCATAAATGCAAACGGCATCCATCTGAAATGGGCAAGAGAGAGATAGAAGATTTTCTGAGCCACCTTGCTACTGATCTTAAGGTTTCAGCCTCCACCCAGCGCCAGGCTTTAAACGCGATCGTTTTTCTGTACAAACTGGTTCTTGACATAAGCATTGACGAGCAGCTTTCACCTGTAAAAGCAAGAAAACACCGCCGATCCCCTGTAGTCATGACCAAAAATGAAGTCATAAAAGTGCTCGGTAATATCAGCGGAACACGCCTGCTCATGGCAAAGCTGCTATACGGGTGTGGGCTCAGGCTCATGGAATGCGTGCGCCTGAGAATTCAGGATGTGGATATTGAGAGAAATCTGATTTATGTGAGAGCCGCAAAAGGAAACAAAGACAGAACCGTAAATCTCCCTGCAAATATCAAGGACGAAATCCGCCACCATGTAAGCAGAGTGCGGGAGCTTCATAACAAGGATCTTGCGGAAGGTTTTGGCGAAGTTTATATTCCTGAGGCTCTTTCAAGAAAATACCCGAATGCAAAAATGGAATTCAGATGGCAGTATGTTTTTCCTTCAAAAAAGATATCGGTTGATACGAGAAGCGGGGTTGCACGAAGGCATCATGTTCTGGAATCAGGACTTCAAAAAGCTGTTAAGACGGCTGTCGACAGAGCTGGTCTCACCAAAAGGGTCAGTTGCCATACTTTCAGGCATTCTTTTGCCACCCATCTTCTTGAAAACGGCAACAACATTCGAGTTGTTCAGGAACTGATGGGGCATGCAGATGTGAAAACAACTGAAATCTATACCCATGTCATGGAAAAAGATATTTCAAAAGCTTTAAGCCCTCTTGATAATCTGTGAGTCCGAACAGGGCATGATAAATGTTGTCAAAATGCAGGCCGGGATATCATGGATATCCTTTACATCTAAAGTTTGAAACCTGAATAATTAATAATTTCAAGTGGACGTTGAATATTCCGGCCAAGTCAGCCAAATATCGGAGAGAAGTAAGTAAGTCGGTGCCAAATTGTCACCGGGTGACACTCGACGGCATAATAAATCATTCAAAAGGCAGCTTATATGACAAAAGCCCTGGCGATTTTTGAAGGTTATAAAATTCGACGGCATTATGATGAGAATACCGAAACATGGTATTTCTCAGTAGTAGATATTTTACAGGTTCTAATACAGCAGCCCAATTACCAGGCGGCTCGAAACTACTGGAAGGTATTGAAAAACCGTCTTAATAAAGAAGGAAGTGAAACGGTTACAAAATGTAACCGGTTGAAGATGGTTGCGGTTGATGGGAAAATGCGCCTTACCGATGTGGCTGATCCTGAAACGCTTCTGCGTCTTATACAGTCTGTACCCAGCCCAAAGGCAGAACCAATAAAGCTCTGGCTGGCAAAGGTCGGCTATGAACGCATGCAGGACATGGCAGACCCGGCGCGTTCTTTAGACAGGGCGCGGGAGTTCTGGAAACAGCACGGCAGAAGTAACAAGTGGATACAGCAGCGGATGATGGGCCAGGAGACCCGCAACAAACTGACAGATTACTGGAAAGGCCATGAAATAAAAAAAGAAGAGGAATACGCGATTCTTACCAATGTCATTCATCAGGAATGGGCGGATGTCTCCGTAAAAGAGCATAAGGAATTAAAAGGACTGAAGACGCAAAACCTGCGGGATCACATGAGCGAAGCAGAGCTGATTTTTACCGCTCTTGCAGAGCTTTCCACCCGGCAGATAGCCGAAAGCGAGAATGCCACCGGAATGGATGAAAATATGGATGCCGGTAAGAAAGGCGGTGGCATTGCCAGGAAAGCAAGACTTGAATTGGAAACCAAGACCGGGAAAAAAGTGGTTACAGGTGAGAGCTTCCTGCCGCCGATTTCAAAAAAGCCATTGTTAAAGCAAATTGGCGGTGTGGAAGAGGAGGAATGAAGATCACTCCATTTTTGAAGGTTATAATTATAAACAAAAGGCGAGGTTATCGAACATGAATAAAGCTCCTTCCATGAAAGAATGGCAAAGGCTGTACGATGTCGCTTTGGAATTTAAAAAACTGGAATGCTGGAATTGGATGTACGATGACAACCTGTTTGGCGTTCAGAATCCGGAAGATGGAGAAATCGGATATTGCTGTATTTTGGGAAATCTCGGAGAAGTGTTTGCCATTGCCGTATATCTGGGAACAGATGGCCTTGAAGGATGTCTTAAAATTCAATCCGGTGAAATCAAAGAAACGGATCCTGATGCGCTCCAAGCGCAAAAATGCCTTATAGCTTCCTTTGAAGATAGAAGCTATTTGCAAAAAGAGGACTTTCAAATAATAAAAAAACTCGGGTTAAAGCTCCGCGGACGAAACGAATGGCCTGTGTTCAGAAGTTATCTGCCGGGTTATTTCCCTTGGTTTCTGACAAAAAAAGAGGCGTTGTTTTTGACTGTAGCCATAGAACAGGCCAGCGATGTGGCTTTGCGCTTCCGGGAAGATGACGGGTTGCTCACGCCTTCCGGTGAAGATAAATATCTGGTCAGGGTGCCGGATAAAGCTAAGAATATTGTTCTCTGGAAAGACAGGTGGATGAACCCTGCTCCCGCTGAAAAAACAATAAATATTGATGACCGGGTCGATGAAACCAGAATTCAGAGAATCAAAAAGAAGGCCGTCCGCGTAAACGCCGTCTGGGAAATAGATATCGCGTTTGCGCCCGCGCCGGTGAGTGAGAAAAAAGAAAGACCTTTTTTCCCCCGAATGTTTGCAGTTATGGATCATCACTCAGGGTTTGCTTTAGACTCTTATTTGTTTAATATTTCTGATGATGTTCCGGTATTCAGAGATCATTTTCTTAGCCTTTTAGAGAAGATGGGGTTACTGCCGCAGGAGATACTGATCAAAAATGATGAAACTCTTCAACTTCTTGCGCCGATTACATCGCTGCTTAAAATTAAGGTGACTCAGGTATTGGAACTGTCAGCATTTGAAGAATTCCATAACGGGATGTTTGGTTTTTTTTCGGACAAATAACGGTTTGAACTTAAACGGTGTGAGAGTTGATAATGAACAACAAAGACTTATTGCTGGCTATCGACAACGGAACCCAAAGCCTGAAAGCTCTGATTTTTGACCTTGAAGGCAATCTGCTTGCAAAGGAGAGGGTACATTTCAACCCTTATTTTTCAAAACATCCGGGGTGGGCGGAACAGGATCCGGAAGTCTTCTGGGAATCCCTCTGCCTTGCCTGCCGGAAGCTGTTTGCCAGCCAGCCTTCATACAGGGAGCGAATCGCCGGCGTTTCACTGACGACGCAGAGGGCTACGGTTTTGAATGTGGACAAAGAAGGAAAAGCCCTGCGTCCCGCCATTGTCTGGCTCGATCAGCGCAAAACTTACGGGCTTCCTCCTCTCGGTGGTCTCCGGAGCTTTCAAATAGACATAACGAATTTAACCGGTACTATTGACTATGTCCGCGCTGAGGCGGAAGTCAACTGGATCAGAACCCATGAGCCCGAGATATGGAAAAAGACTTATAAGTACCTTCTCCTTTCTGGTTATCTGACATACAGGCTGACAGGCAGATTCGCGGATTCGGTGGGATGCCAGGTCGGATACATTCCTTTTGATTATAAAAAATTCCGCTGGGCGGCTAGCTGGGACTTTAAATGGAAGTGCCTTCCCGTGGAGAAGGATTTGCTTCCGGAACTTATCCCCTCAGGAGAGCAGATCGGAAGCATTACAAAGGCCGCTTCGGATGAAACCGGGATTCCAGCGGGGCTTCCACTTATAGCCGCGGCAGCGGATAAGGCTTGCGAAGTCATCGGTTCGGGGAGTTTCGATTCTTCCATCGGTTGTATCAGTTACGGGACGACGGCTACAATAAATGTCACGCATAAGAAATATGTTGAAGCTGTGCCTCTTTTTCCTCCATATCCTTCAGCTGTTCCCGGATACTATAACATAGAAGTGGAGAACATGCGGGGCTTCTGGATGGTGAGCTGGTTCAAGAAAGAATTCGGCCTGAAAGAACAGCAGATAGCGGCCATGGAAAAAGTGGAGGTTGAAACGCTTTTCGACAAGCTTGTTGCAGATGTGCCAAAGGGATCAATGGGCCTTATGCTTCAGCCTTACTGGACTCCCGGAATAAAGATTCCGGGTCCTGAGGCAAAAGGTGCTGTCATAGGCTTCGGGGATATTCATAACAGGGCTTATTTTTATATGGCTATTCTGGAAGGTCTTGCATATGCGCTCAGGGAGGGAAAGGAGAGGATCGAGAAGAAGACCGGGATTCCGATAACAAGCCTCCGTGTTTCA
>JAHJRK010000179.1 GCA_018830925.1 Pseudomonadota bacterium | reverse complement strand
TTGTTCATACCAAGACCAAAGCGTGAAAACTCATATCTTAAAAAGCTTATGTCGAATGGGGCATTATGCGCCACCAGCGTGCTGTCTGAAATGTATTTATGAAAATCGGAGAAAACCTTTTCGGGACAAGGCTGTCCGAAGAGCATCCTGTCTGTTATTCCATGAACCTTTTGAGCCGGTTTTGAAACAGCCTTACCACAATTAATCAGGCTTTGAAACTCAGAAATAATGTTTCCACCCGATATGAGAACTGCGCCGATCTCAATGATCCGTGCTCCGCGCTGCGGACCAAAGCCTGTTGTCTCCAAATCAAAAACAACATACCGGTTTTCATTGTTTGACATTTGGAAACCTTTTGGGCCTGATGCCCAACGAGTTCACCCGGCAGATGCCCTGCGACCGTCTTGAACTCTGGTAATTTCAGTTGTGGCCGCTTCGCCCAGCATGGAAAAAATCAGTTCCAGATCGTTCATGTGATCGCGGAGGTTTTCACGCTCCAGCCCTTTCAATTCTTTGTATTCGGCCGGAGTCAGCCCGAAAGCAGCTTTGGAGATTTCAGCGGTCAGAATAGCGTATTCAGGTTCCCCCTTCACATCCCTGTTTTTCCATTCGTCTGTTAATTCAGCCCGGATGGCAATGCCGCGCATGCGTTTCTCAATCCAGTCATCCGAATATCCCTTGGCCCGATAAATAGCCTTGGTACGTTTGGTCGCCAGTTCCGGGTCTTCGATTTCCTGCACCCGCTCGTAGCCGACTTTCGCCAGCCAGCGCTTGAAGGGCTCTGCCTTGGGCGAGGGGATGGATTGGATTATCCTGAAAATACCTTCAGTATTGGCGCAGTCGGTTTTATATTTTTTCCCATCAGCGGCTGCCAATTTCAGCCCGTGACAAAATGTCACGACCTCACTTCCTTCTTCTTTGAGTCTTTGTTTCAATTTTCTCCAGTATGCTCCTGGATCAGAACTTCCAGTCAGTACAGCACATACGTCAACAACAGAAAACCACCATTCATTCATATGAATGGTTTTACGTATTTCCTTTCCCCTGAATACGGCTATATTTGTTTCCACCTTACCCTCCTTTCCATGAGAAATCTTTTCATATCAGACCTGCTCTTTAATCATTTAAAATCAGTAGATTATCTTAGTTGATTCGCTTTAATAAAGAAAAGATAATTATGATGTCCCTTTTTTCATCATCTCCATCCAAATCATGGCCGTAAGCCTTGCGTCATCAAGGGCACGGTGGCGATGAATTTCCGGCGGCAAATCGCCCAAAACATGCTTTGCCACCGTCTCAAGTTTGTGATTCGGCAATGTAGGAAAGCGTCTCCTGCTCATTTTCATGGTGCAGAGATATCCGTTGTTTATTCCAATGCCCAGGCGTGAAAACTCATATCTTAAAAAGCTGATGTCGAATGCGGCGTTATGAGCCACCAGCGTATTTTTTGAAATGTATTTATGAAAATCTGGAAAAATATCTTCGGGACAAGGCTGCCCGAAGAGCATCCTGTCTGTTATTCCGTGAACCTTTTGAGCTTGCCTTGAAACAACCTTACCACAATTAATAAAGCTTTGAAATTCGGAAATCATCTTGCCATTTTCAACAAGAACAGCCCCGATCTCAATGACTCGCGCTCCGCGCTGCGGACCAAAACCTGTTGTCTCCACATCAAAAACTACATATCGGTTTGAAATGCTTCGCATTTTCGCAGTCTTACTTATATAACAAAGCCGCCCGGCGGTGCGCTTCAGCCACCTCCCGGCGCAGGCGCTCAGGCGAAAGAACCTCGACGTGATCGCCGTTTGACAATATCCATCCGATAAAATCGGGAGAAAGATCCACCGTAACCCTGAAAAGAACCTTCCCGTCCGGAAGAACCTCGATCTTACGGGTTGGATGCCGGACCTCTTCACTTATCCAGGTGCCCGCGCGGGCATCGAATTTCAGAACAACTTCTTCAGGGCGTCCTTTTTCCCTGCGCAATATTCCCCATGTGTTTGCCATGAACGATTCCGGGCTGAAACCGGCCGGAAAGACATACGCCTCGGATGTGATTTTCGCATCCAGTATTCTGTCCAGCTTGAAGGTGCGCACCCTTTTTCTCATCTCGCAGAAGGCAATAAGATGCCACGAACCCTGATGGGGAAGCACACAGCAGGGATGCACCTTGCGCCATTTCGGCTCCCCTTTCCGGTAAAGAGTTTTGTACTTCATTTCCACCTTGCGGCTTTTCATCAGCGCAGTGTGCAGCAGAAGCAGTTTGTCGCTTATCATGGAACTCTTTCCCGGCCTCCGGGGGCGCGGCAAAACCTTGTGCAGTATCGGCACAAATTCGGGAGGAAAGATCGCCTCAAGCCGGGCCAGGGCAGACGAAAGGGCGCCTGTATCGATACCGCCTGCGGCAAACGCGGCCTTTGCGCTCAACATGAGTGAGAGAGCCTCGGAAGCCGTGTAGGTGATTGCCGGCATTTTCGGAACGGTTTCGAAATAATAACCGCCTTCTCCGCGCAGCAACTTCAGCTTAAGTCCGTGGCGTACGAGATCAAAATCCTTCTGAATCATCCTTTCGCTTATTTCGAAACGTTCCGAAAGGTCAGCCCGCCGGTACTTGTGCGGATTTATTGTAATCATCTGGATGATTTCGAGGACTCTTGAGATACGTTTCGTTTCGTCGTAAGGCCGTCCTTTGCCGGGTAAAAGAAGATTCATAAGGCTCCTTTTTCTCCAGAGACGCAACAATTATAATATGATGAAGGGAACTATGCTGTTCACACATATATAATGAATTTATATCATGCACAACAGTTTGTATTTTCTTGTATTTTAACCCGATTTTGTCAAAGGATATTTGAGCCTGGTATTATTGATTGTTGCTGCGGGGCTTACCTTGAATGGATCTCTGTTGCTCAAACTTATCGTTTCTTCCCATATTCCCGAATCATTTTTTTGATCGTAAACCATATTATTTTTCCTCGGCTTACTCTCTATTATCAGCAACTGATCAAGCGTTTCGAAAAAGCAATTGGCTTAACATGCAAGTCCATTACATCCTGCTTGGATGTCGCAAATCGCGATCTCCAATTCTATAATTCCTCTTTCTGAACAGGAAGCTTTATCTTTTCATCAAGGCCTGCTTCAATGTTACGGTTATTTTTAAACGACGGATTAACTTAAAGAAAGATCCCAGTTCCACCTGCCTTCTCTTTTCTTCATTTCAATGCCGGGAGGCAAAGGCTCAGTCAGATGGACAAACATGCTGTAGCCGGCTTTCCTGAGCTCTTCCTTCTTATCCGTCAAATCAATCTTCCAGTTGGGATATACCCAGAAGTTTGATCCGTATTTATTCACCCAGGCCTGCTCTCCTTTAGGGCTTATAAACGGAGAACCGGTCTTAACCTGGTCTGAAAGCACTCTTGATATGGTCAGCGGCCAGTTTCCTGAGATGACAATTCCGAGAGGAAGCGGGCTTTTCTTCGTAAAAAGCAGGTAATCATCCCGTCCAAGTTCAGGACTTACAATCACCCCTGAAAAGCCGAGCGATTGCAGAATCCTTACTGCAAGAACATTCGAAATATTGCAAAAGGGCCCAGCCCAGATATTAAGATCTTTCAGGGCATCAAAAAGCGCTGTCTGCCAGGGGGCATTTAAAACAAAGTTGCGACACCCTTTTTCAACGGCAATTGATACCTTTCTTTTTATATCCTTTTCTTCATCAGGCCATATCACCGGCGGAAGCCACAACCACAAGGAATTGTCACCGATCTTTTCCGTCAGATCGGGGTCTTTTACATCAAGCCACAAACCGCTCTTTTTGCCTTTATCCGTCTTTTCGTAATTCCTGTGAACATAGACTTCATGGACAGTCAGTTTACCATTATATTTCTTCGGCAATTGCTCCGTAAACTGCGATACCGGCAGATCTGAAATGGGTGATATTTTTATCTCACCTTCAAGCGCTGACATCATTTCATCAAGCGTTTTTTCTCGTCTGTCAGTAAGAAACACAAGAGCGCCCGTACCGGAATTTTTTCCCGAAAGCGGTTTTACGTACAGCCGCCCTTTTCTGGGAACATATTTTCCCACGCGCAGAGTGCTGGAAGCCCCCTCGTCTTCATATCCGATGCGGAGAAGGTCTCCCTGCAAAAGCTCTTCACTTGGCACAAGATAGGGGTTCTGCCCCGGTCCCTGAATTTTACCGATAATAAGCCCCGATCCTGTCTGGCCGTCTGAACTTACCGGATTCCATGGTCTCTGGGGAAGAAAATTATAATGGGTGCCTTTCCTGCCAAGGGCCCATTCAAGAAGCTCCAGAGCATTCTTTTTACATGCCGGATCATTTCCCTGGTCTCTTAAAAGTTTATATGCGCTGACGGTATAATAAACATAGTGAGGGCCTTTTTTGCGCCCTTCGATTTTCCATGCGCTTATTTCGGGAATAGGCAATAAAACTCTTGAAAGAACATCAAGACCGAGATCCATGCACGAAAAAAACCTGCCGTTTCTGCCGTCCTGGGTGTAAAACCGCCTGCAGGGCTGCACGCATCTTCCGCGCAGGCCGCTTTTTCCGCCGAAATAACTGCTCCAGTAACATCTCCCGGAAACTCCGTAGCAAAGCGCGCCATTAACAAAAACTTCCAGAGAAAGGTTTTCCGGGCACGCGGCCGCAAGCGCTTTTATTTCATCAATTGAAAGCTCTCTTGGTATAACAACCCTGTTTACGCCAAGCTTCTCCTTTACCAGTTTCAATGCTGAAGGAAATGATAC
>JAHJRK010000178.1 GCA_018830925.1 Pseudomonadota bacterium | reverse complement strand
GATACAACTCTTCCCGTAATAATCAGATTCACCGGAAAGGAATACGGGATAATCTCGATATTCAGCGGTATTGTTCTTACACTTGTAGCCCCTTTTCTGATCACCTTTATACTGGCATAGGCATAAAACGGTCATATAAACCTGACACAGCAAATATGGGGAGGGAAACATGGCTATTAAAATCATAATTAAAAGAATTATTCCCGAGGAAAAGGGGAAGTATCTGACGCCCTTGCTGAAACAACTCAGGGCTCTTGCGACAAATCAACCCGGCTATATTTCAGGTGAGACGCTGAGACGTATGGACAATCCGGGCGAATATCTTGTAATAAGCACATGGCAATCTGCCGGAGACTGGAATAGATGGATTTTAAGCGAAGAAAGAAAGGGAGTTCAGGATAAAATAGATATTCTTCTGGGTAAAAAAACCGAATATGAAGTTTATACTTATTGATTGATAAAGGAGGTATTGCCATGCCAGGTATGACAACCGGTATTTCGGATTTTGACAGGGCGATCAGAATCGGCCGTCCGCCGAATGTTGTAAAACTCTTTCCGAATTCCAAAGCCCTTATCGTAAGCGGAAAATTCATCGACAGGGCGATGACAGCAAAAGGCAAGTCTATTGTCATGGCCGCAAACGGAAGAAGCAACCTGATAATGCGCGGAGCTCTTCAGGCTGCGCAAAGGGCCAACTCGGCCATAATCATTGAAATTGCAAGGTCCGAGGGCGGCGCGAGCGCTTATTGCCCGGTAAATTACTGGAATATGGCAAGACAGGTCAACGCTCTGTGCAATGAGCTCGGTATCACGGTGCCTGTTGCGATTCATGCGGATCACTACGGGATAAAGAAAGAGCAGGATATTGCAGCCGCAAAAATCGAGATTCCCACCGTATTTGAAGCAGGCCTTACCTCTATCGCGATCGATGCCTCCCATATGCCGGACGACAAAAATCTTCTTGCCAACATAGAACTGAATCCTTTTATTCCAAAATGGGCAGGACTCGAGACGGAGGTCGGGGAGATAAAGGGGAAATCAGGGCTTTCAACCGTAGATGAGGCGCTGTTTCTTATCAGGGGGCTGAATGCCCATGATATTTTCCCCGACTGGATAGCATTAAACAACGGGACAACGCACGGCATCGAGGCGAGCAGCCAGGGAATCCAGGTGGATTTGACGGTTGCCATTCATGACGCTCTGGAAAAATATAAAGTTTCAGGCGCCCAGCACGGCACATCCGGAAACAATTCCGACCGTTTGCGTGAGATAGCATCAAGAACAAAAACTACAAAGGCAAATGTCGCGACAGCTCTCCAGATGATCTCGTGGGGCCTTGAAGTTAATGATTTCGGAAACGCCATACTTGATGAAAAGGGGAATTTCATCAAGGTAAAGGATGAAGGAGTTACGGAAGAATTGTGGAAAGAGATGGTTGCCCATGCGGATTCAAAGGGCTGGAAAGGCGGCAACTACAAGTCGCTTAACCTTGTTTTTGAAAACAGGATAATGGGGCAGCCGAAAAATACAAGAGAGAGAATGGCTAAACGTGTAGAGGCTTTCATATATAATATGATAGTCAATGTTTTTAACGGAAAAGACTCTGCTCCTGTTGCCGTTCAGAAGATAATAGAGGCCGGGTCTTATGATCCGGGAGCAAAAGTCGAAAGGATCGAATCCCCTGCGCAATGGACACCGGAAAAAATATCCGAAAGAGCCGCTTCAATAACATCGGATAAGGGTGCAAAAGGAAACTTCGACGATTAAAAAAGATGCGTAAAAAGACGAACTGCCAGTACTGCGGAGAGACGCTCGCGAAGAAGGTGTATGAAGAGAGAACGCGCCTTTTCTGCGGGCATTGCAATGAAATATTTTATGAAAATCCTGTTCCTGCAACCTGCATCGTAACGGTTGACGACAAAGAACGGGTGCTTCTTGTCAAAAGAAATGTTGAGCCTAAATCCGGATTCTGGTGCTTACCCGGCGGATTTATAGAGCTGGGCGAAAAACCTGAAGAAGGCGCCCTGAGAGAGCTTGGAGAAGAGACCGGATTGAAGGGGAAAATCGGTATGCTTCTCGGTGTGACATCGAGTCCGAGCCCCCAGTATGACACGGTTCTCATGGTCGGGTATCTTGTGAAAAACTACAGCGGGCTGCTTAACGCAGGTTATGACGCGTCGGAAGCGGGCTGGTTTCATTATAAGGAGCTGCCCGAAATAGCCTTTCAGAGCCATTTGCAGTTTATCAGGATTTATTATGCCGCCTACGGCTCAGGCAATGAATAACCGGATCGTATTGGATGTTTTCTTTCCATTGATCGGAGGTTTAAGAGTAAAAGAATTACATGCGATTCTCAGACCAACAGATAAATCATATATTGAATAATCTGAGTTTGAGCCTGCAACGGATAAATGTAAAGGTGATGCAGGCGGTTACGGGGCAAACTTTGTTTTTAATATTATGGACGAGGCCGTAAGCAAGATTTTCAGTAAAATATACTTGGAGGACTCAAAGTTCCTGATAATAAATATCGAGCAGGATTGAAAATTGAAGTATACGGAGGTAAAGGATCAGAACTGAAAACAAGTTGAATAATCAAAAGAAGAAAAAGCGTATGAACAG
>JAHJRK010000177.1 GCA_018830925.1 Pseudomonadota bacterium | reverse complement strand
TAAGGCAATTGAAGATAATGACAGGATTTACGCGGTCATAAAAGGAATCGGGAAAGCCGGCGCAGGCAGCCTTGACAAAGACATCCGGTTAAAAGAGGCTTATTCCCTATCTTTCGAAAGAGCATTAAAAGATGCTTCCCTAATTCCATCCGATATCAGTTATTTCGAAGCACACGGAAGCGGAGATCCTCTTGAAGACAGCATTGAAATCGGAACCATAGACGGGTTTTATAAAAACTCCCCGGCCCGATGCGCGGTCGGCTCAGTTAAGCCCAATATCGGTCACGCGGGCTCGGCATCAGGAATAGCGTCACTGATTAAGGCAGTCCTTTGTCTTTATCACGAAACAGTGCCGCCCCTTTTAAACTTCACAGAACATAGCTCCCTGCTGGAAAGCAAACTCTATTTTCCGGCTTTTACTCAATTCTGGTACAGGGACAGAATCGACGGGCCCAGGAGAGCGTGCGCGGCTTCCATGACCCGGGACGGAAACTGCATGCATATCCTGCTTGAAGGTCATGAATATCAGGATGCGGCAAAAACGCCGGTAAAAGTTTTAACCGAAAGAATGATTCCTCTGGTATCCAGAAAATCCGGGCTCTTTATTATTGAAGGCAACTCCAGAAAAGAACTGATTGATAGACTCGACCTGCTCGCAGATTCGGTTGATGACAGGGATAGTATACACGAATGCGGATATAAATGGTTTAACAGCAACAAGCCCGATTATTCCAATAAATATGCCCTCTCGATTGCAGCCGGAGATATAAGCCAGCTTCGCAAATGGATTACCGAGGCAAAAAGCATTGTAGAAGCAAACACCTCCAAAAAAATGAACGGCCATGGAGGAATCTGCTATTCGCCAGAGCCGCTGGGCAATCCGGAAAGCATAGCTTATGTCTTTCCCGGCTCAGGCAATCATTACATAGGAATGGGAAGAGGCGCAGGTATTTATTTTCCTGAAATCTTAAGAAATATGGATGCAAAGACAAACAGGCTAAAAACCCAGCTTGTTCCGGAATGCTTTGTCCCGTGGCGGAATTCATGGAAAAACGGATGGGAAAATGACGCCCGTGAAAAGATTGCCGCAAATCCGTTAAACATGATCTTCGGGCAGGTCATTTACGGGGGAATTACTTCCGCCCTTGTGACCGATTTCGGCATTAAACCTTCTGCCGTGATCGGGTACAGTTTAGGAGAATCGGCCGGCAACTTTGCAATGAATCTCTGGCCCGATCATGAAGATATGTTAAAAAGAATGACGGATACCGATCTCTTTACCACGGAACTTACAGGGCCATGCAATTCAGTGCGCGTGGCCTGGAAGATACCTCCGGGGGAAGATTTCGACTGGCGCGCGGCAGCTGTAAACCGTCCGGCTGAAATCGTAAGGAAATCTATCGCGGGTTTTCCCCATGCAAGACTGCTTATAGTCAATACTCCTGATGAATGCGTGATCGGGGGCAGCAAAAAAGAGGTTGAAGCCGTCATCAGGAAGCTTAAGTGCGAAGCGGTTTTTCTCGAGGGTGTAGTAACGGTTCACTGCGATGCCGTAAATCCTGTTGCCGCAAAATACAAAAACCTTCACCTTTTCCCCGTAACGCCACCTGTTGGAATCAGGTTTTACAGCTGCGCCCTCGCCCGTTCATTTGAAGTAACGAGCGAAAGCGCGGCCGATTCAATTCTGAAGCAGGCGACCGACGGCTTTGATTTCGCCGCAACAATAGAACAGGCATATAAAGACGGGATACGGATATTTCTTGAAATGGGGCCTCATTCATCCTGCACGCGAATGATAGACAGGATTCTCGGGGAGCGACCCCATCTTGCAGTTTCAGCATCCTTCAGAGGCGAAGATGAGTACGCTTCTTTCATAAAATTTTTAGGAGCGCTCGCGTCAGAGAGAGTTCCTGCCGATTTTGGAAGGCTTTACAGGGGTTCGTATCAGAAGACAAACAGTCAGACCGGGATGACCGGCCGGAAAATCACCTTGTCAACCTGCAGTAAAGGCCCCTCGCCTTTTCCCGAAATTAAGAAAAATGCTCCTTTGATACCCGGAGATAACACGCCTTCCGCAATTTTGAGAAGCTCTCCTGATTTTAAAGTCAAAGAAATTTACCAAAAGCGGGAGAATGCCGGCACTACTTATCTTGATTTTATAGAACTCATATCAAAAAACATCGAATCAACATCCAAAGCACACAGAAAATTCCTCGAATTTTCAAATGATATGGCAAAAGCCTATGCCGACACCTTTGATTTCCAGATGCATCTCATTAAAAATCTGGATTCGGGAAAAACGCTGAAAAAAGAGAAAAAAGAGCTTTTCACCCGGGATATGTGCTTAGAGTTTGCGACAGGATCTGTTGCAAAGGTACTTGGGCCTGAATATGCAATTGCCGACACATACAGGGCAAGGGTGCGTCTTCCCGATGAGCCTCTCATGCTTGTCGACAGGATAATCTCGGTTGAAGGAGAAAAATCTTCTCTCGGACCCGGAAAGATTATCACTGAGCACGATGTTTTACCCGGAGCATGGTATCTTGACGGAAACCGGGCTCCGGTCTGCATATCTGTTGAAGCCGGCCAGGCCGATCTTTTCCTCTGTTCGTATCTTGGAATAGATATGGCCGTCAAAGGAGAAAGGACTTACAGGCTTCTTGACGCGACCGTGAAGTTTCACCGAGGGCTTCCCGAACCAGGGGATGTGATCCGTTATGAGATCGAGATAGACAGATTCGTGAAGCAGAAAGATACATATCTTTTCTTTTTTAAATTTGAAGGATACATCGGTGACAAAAGACTGATAAGCATGAGAGACGGATGCGCGGGTTTTTTCACCGAAGAAGAGGTGAAAAACTCCGGAGGTATAATTCTTACAGAAAAGGATATGACTGCTGCCGCAGGTAAAAAGCCGGACGACTGGAAAGAGCTTGTACCGTTTCACACGGAAAGTTTTGATGAGAATTCACTGGAATCGATTAGAAAAGGAGACCTTGCGGGCTCTTTCGGACCGCTTTTCAACGGAATCGGCCTTTCCGGCTCTCTCCGCCTTCCCGGCGGCAGAATGAAGCTCATAGACAGAGTCCTTTCAATGGATCCTGAAGGGGGCCGTTTCGGCCTCGGCATTATCCGGGCTGAAGCCGATATTCATCCCGACGACTGGTTCCTGACCTGCCATTTCAAAGACGACATGGTTATGCCGGGAACACTCATGTATGAATGCTGCTCCCATACTCTGAGGGTTTTTATCATGCGCATGGGATGGGTAACTGAAAAAGAAGGCGTCTGCTTTGAGCCGGTTGCCGGGGTGGAAAGCGTATTAAAATGCCGCGGACCCGTCACCCCGAAAACGCGTAAAGTCGTATATGAGGTTGAAGTAAAAGAGATCGGGTATAACCCTGAGCCTTATGTTATTGCCGATGCCTACATGTATGCAGACGGGCAGAGAATAGTCTCCTTCAAAGATATGTCGATGAAATTGACTGGAATTACAAGGCATGAAATCGAATCTTTTTGGGAATCAGGGAGCAGTAAAAAAGATATTCTTTTCGACCGCGACAGGATACTTGCCTTTTCAATCGGAAAACCATCTGAGGCTTTCGGGGATAAATACAAGGTATTCGATTCAAAAAGACGCATTGCGAGACTCCCCGGCCCGCCGTATCTCTTTATGGACAGGGTTACATCAGTTGAACCCGAGGCTTGGGTTTTAAAACCCGGGGGATGGATCGAGGCAGAGTATGATATCCCGCCTGATGCCTGGTACTTCGGGGCGGACCGCTCACTTTCGATGCCGTTTGCGGTGCTTCTTGAAACAGCCCTTCAACCCTGCGGCTGGCTTGCTGCCCACATGGGGTCGGCGTTAAAAAGCGAAAAGAATCTGAAGTTCAGAAATCTCGGCGGAAATGCCGTACTTCATGAAGAGCTCTTTTCCGATTCCGGTACTCTCACAATGCGGGCGCGCACGAAAAAAATCTCCGGGGCTGGAGATATGATTATAGAAGAATTTGACATGCAGGTTCTTCAGGCAGGCAGAATCATCTATGAAGGAGATACCGTATTCGGATTTTTCTC
>JAHJRK010000176.1 GCA_018830925.1 Pseudomonadota bacterium | reverse complement strand
CGCGTTTAAAGCTTTTACCATCCCGCCTTTTTCAACAACGCCGGCAAAGACCTTGAACCCTGATGCCTTTACAATATCCGAAACATCTTTCAATTCGAGCCCGAAACGAAGATCCGGCTTATCGAGTCCGAAACGATCCATTGCTTCTGCATACGGGAGCCTCTGAAACGGAACTGCAACATCCCTGCCGAGCACCTCTTTGAAAAGAGTATTTATCATGCCCTCGGCGACTCCCATGACATCATCTTCACCCACAAAGCTCATCTCAAGATCAATCTGAGTGAATTCAGGCTGGCGGTCGGCTCTTAAATCCTCATCCCTGAAGCAGCGGACAATCTGGTAATACTTGTCAAATCCCGATACCATTAGAAGCTGCTTGAAGAGCTGCGGAGACTGCGGAAGCGCATAAAACATCCCCGGGTTGACCCGGCTCGGCACAAGATAATCCCGCGCGCCTTCCGGAGTGCTTTTAGTTAAAACAGGCGTTTCAATATCGATAAATCCAAGACCGTTCAGGTGCTGCCGGACCGATGCCGCCGCTTTGTGCCTTAAGATCAGATTTTTCTGAATATCCGGACGTCTTAAATCGATGTGCCTGTACTTGAGACGCACATTCTCGGAGACATCCACCGTATCTTCGATCTGAAAGGGCGGAGTGGCAGCTTCATTCAGTATTTTAAGCTCTGTGGCAAAAACTTCGATACCGCCGGTCTTAAGATTCGGATTCGCCATCCCCTCCGGGCGCATTGAAACTTTTCCCTTGATACCTATAACATACTCGCTTCTTATGGCATGAGCTTTTTCATGAACTTCTTTATTTAAATCGGGATTAAAAACTACCTGTGTAATTCCTTCTCTGTCCCGCAGATCGACAAATATCACTCCTCCGTGATCTCTTCTTCTCTGAACCCACCCCATGAGAACGACTTCCGAACCCGCGTCACCCCATACAAGTTCGCAGCAGTTATGGGTTCTTCTCATTTTACCAAGTATATCCGTCAATTAATTTATTCCTTTCAAATTATTTATCAAATCTGATGAACTCGCAAAAAGATATTTTTTCACATAAAGGCGCAAAGGCACGAAGAAAGGCCTATTGAAAACATTCAGGTTTGTCTTTGTCTCCTCCGTGATCTTTGTGTGAGAATGACTTTTTACGAAGCCGTCAATTTTGATTTAAGATTCTCGACGATACCTTCGATTTTAACGGAAAGCTGCTCTTTCGTCGACATGTCCCTCAAAACTGCGGCACCTTCATCAAGCTCCTTATCACCTGCAATCAGAACCCAACCCGCCCCGTGTCTGTCTGCCCTTTTCATCAGCCCTTTCAACCCCTTATTCGAAAAATCGGTCTCGGTTTTTATCCCGCAAAGACTCAAAGCACACGACCATTCAAGAGCAGCCGTTTTAGCTTTCTCCCCGAGAGCGGCTATAAACAGATCTATCCCGCCGGCAGCATCTTTATTGTTTACGGCAACTATCTCGGCAAGCCTGTCAAGTCCTATGGCAAAACCTATAGCCGGCTGGGCAGGCCCTCCGAGAGACTCAATAAGGCCGTCATAGCGTCCGCCGCCCGCAACAGCGCTCTGAGCGCCCAGCAAACCGGTCTGGATTTCGAAGGTGGTCCTCGTGTAATAATCAAGACCTCTCACGAGACGCCTGTCGATTTCAAACTGAACGCTCAGGTTATTCAACGAGTTTTTGACTGTTGTAAAATGAGCCTCACACTCCCCGCACAGGTGATCTATCATGGCAGGCGCATCCGCAACAGCTTCACGGCATGCCAGCACCTTGCAGTCAAGAACTCTCAACGGGTTTTTCTCCTTCCTCTTCTGGCAGTCCGCACAAAGCTGTGTCGTAACTTTTGACAAAAACCTCTGAAGGGCCCGCGTGAAATCGGGACGGCATTTAGGGCATCCCAGGCTGTTTAAATGTACGCTGACATCCGAAACCGACAATCTTTTAAACAGCTCGGCCAGCATGAATATGAGCTGCGCGTCAACAAGAGGCGAATCTACGCCTATAACCTCCGCATTGATCTGATAAAACTGCCTGTATCTTCCCTTTTGCGGCCTCTCCCTCCTGAACATCGGGCCGATTGTGTATAATTTCTGGACAGGATCGACAGCATACATCCTGTGCTGAATATAAGCTCTAACAATCGAAGCGGTAGCTTCAGGGCGCATGGTGATAAAATCACCCTTTCTATCGGCAAAAGTATACATCTCTTTCTCAACAATATCGGTATCTTTACCTATGCTTCTTGAAAAAAGCTCCGTATGCTCGAGAATAGGAAGGCGGATCTCGCAAAACCCGAAATCTTCAAAAAGGGAGGCTGCTGTCTTTTCAATCTTCTGCCAGAGACCGGTTTCTCCCGGAAGTATGTCTTTGAAACCTCTGATTAACTGGATCATTTCTTGTTTCAAACTCCTAAAAAAAACAAAAATTAAATCGTCTTGTTCGAATATGCAAATCCTTATTAAAACATGTTTATCTATTCCAGCACCAACTACTTAGTCAATAATTATGTTCTCTCTGTTTTCATCCCTGCGCAATAATGTTACAATGCCGCTGATAAAGATCAGCCGGCCTTCTTTGCCACACGGACTTTCCTTTTTGTTTTCAGTTTTTCGAGCTCCTTTTCATTCATGGAAAAGCTGTGTTTTTCCTCTGGAAACTTCATATTCTCGACATCCGATTTATACCGGCTGACGGCCGAAAGTATATCATCGCTGATTTTGGCATACTGCTTGACGAACTTTGGCGTAAACCTCTCGAAAAGACCGATGAGGTCATGGATTACAAGAACCTGTCCGTCGCAGTCGATACCTGCGCCTATTCCTATTGTGGGAATTGATATTGATCCGGTAATGATCTTTGCTATGGGAGAAGGGATAGCTTCAAGCACTATCGAGAAACAACCGGCATCTTCAAGAGCTTTCGCATCCTCAATAAGTGATTTTGCAGCCTCAAAGCTTTTTCCCTGCACCTTGAATCCGCCGAGAGAAGAAGCGGTCTGAGGAGTAAGGCCGATATGCCCCTGGACGGGAATGCCTGCCTTCACAATCGCTCCGACAAGAGGAGCCATTGATCGTCCGCCCTCAAGCTTGATACAGTCCGCATGCGCCTCCTTCATCATCCTGTTCGCATTCCCGACCGCCTTTTCAACAGAGACGTTGTACGAACCGAATGGCATGTCGCCTATCACGAGCGCGTTCTTAACCGCGGAAGAAACGGCTTTTGTGTGATGAAGCATCTCATCCATCGTAACCGAAACCGTGTCCCTGTAGCCGAGCACAACCATGCCAAGGGAATCCCCCACGAGAATGGCGTCAATCCCGGCCCTGTCGACAAGAAGAGCGGTTGGATAATCATATGCGGTGAGCATCGTTATCTTCCTTCCGCTTTTTTTCTTTTCCTTTAAATCCGGCACGGTCATCTTTTTTGGTTCCATCTTTCTTTCTCCCTTTTCCCTTCAATTTATTATCTTTTCATTCTTGCATGAGAATCTGAACTATTGTAAGCATATTATTATCTTATTATAAATATCATCTTGATACTGCTATGTCAAAAAAGAGAATAAATCCATGAAACCTTCATTTGCAATAGTCGGGTGCGGCAGGGTGGGCACCGCCCTTGCCAAATACCTTACGGAAGCCGGCTACATTACGGCCGGCCTTGCCAGCAAAAGCCTCTCTTCAGCAAAAAGAGTCGCGGACCTGACCGGTTCCGTCAATTACACAGATATCGCATGGGAAGCGACGCGGAAGGCGGATATCGTCTTCATAACAACACCTGACGGAACAATAAAAGAGGCCTGCGACAGCATCGCGGTGAAAAACGGCTTCAACACCGGTTCAGTCGTACTTCATTGCAGCGGAGCGCTTACATCAACCATGCTTCTCTCGGCAAAAAACTGCGGGGCGAGCATAGGTTCAATGCACCCCCTGCAAAGCTTTGCCTCAACGGAAT
>JAHJRK010000175.1 GCA_018830925.1 Pseudomonadota bacterium | reverse complement strand
GCATCTTTTACAGGATCAAGTATGTGTCCATATTCTATGCGCATCGGCCCCATCGGCGAATACCATCTTATACCACCTCCAACGCTTTCCCTCAAATTTCCAAAGTTTACGCTCTCATGGTTGTCATAGACATCTCCAGTATCAAAGAATAACACACCCATGACACCTGCTTCTTTTATCAGAGGAAAAAGAAATTCGAGATTAAACTGGACAAATTTGTTCCCGCCGATGTCTGTCAGAACTCCATCAGAATTCAACCTTTTCGGGCTCAGATCTTCCCTATCAAATCCGCGCAACGAGTTTATTCCTCCCAGATTGAAACGCTCATAGGAAGGAAGCTTTCCTCCTGAGTTTTGGCTGACATATCCTGTCTTGGCATGTATTGACCCGACGGTACCCTTAAACAAAGGAATGTACCAGCCTGTTTCGGCAATGTATCGCGTAAAGCCGATATCTCCGCCAAGGCCTGCATATTGGACGGAAACAGTGTGCTCAGATCCGTCTGTAGGATTAAATATCTTATCCCGCGAATCATACTTTAAAGTCGCCATAATGCTGCTTGAGACATTGTTCCCCTCCATATCTTTTATGACATCCGGGGCATCTGTTTGAATATTTCTTATATCGGCATCGTCAAAAGCATAGTTTAAATAAAGCTTTGTAAAATCATAAACAGGATATCCGAATCTTATTCCTGCTCCCTTGCTGTCCTTGTCATAAGTATCATAATCATATTCCCAGCTGTATAGATCAAAACCGGCTGAAAGGGGTATATCAAACCACCACGGTTCGGTAAAACTTAAAGTATATTTATTTGAAACAGCGCCCAATTGCGTTTTAAAAGAGAGCACCTGTCCTTTTCCAAAAAGGTTTCTCTGGACAATTGAGGCCATGCCGAATACTTTTTCAATGCTGCTGTAACCCGCACCGAAACTGAAAGTTCCGGTCGGTTTTTCCGCAACATCTATCTTAAGCAGCATTTTATCATCGGAACTTCCTTTTGATGTATTGACTTTAACATCATCAAAATAATCGAGGCGACGAAGGTTGCGCATGCTCTTTTTCAACTTGACTCCGCTGTAAAGTTCCTGCTCATATACAAGGAGTTCTCTCCTGATAACCTTATCTCTGGTCTTTGTATTCCCGCCGATTACGATCTCTTCAAAATAGATCTGCTTGCCTTTATTGATTATAAAGTTAATGTTGACTACCATTTTATCCCGGTCCTGATCTATACTCGGAACAATATCGGCATATGCATAGCCTTCGTCCGAATAGATATCCGTCAACGCAAGGATATCGCTTTGCAGAACCTGCCTGTTATAATACTTCTCTTTCCCGATCTTAATTTTCTCAATAAGCTTTTCCTGAGTAAAAACCAGATCCCCGGTTATTTCAACTTTTCCGACTTTAAATTGCGGCCCCTCATCGATTTTTATTGTAATATCAATCCAGGACTCCTGGGTGTCAATTTGAGGCTCGCCGACTTTAGCCTGAATAAAACCATTGTTGTGATAAAAAGATGATAGCTTCGCAACATCCTGATTTAAGTCTTCCCTGTTCAGATCCCCGGCAGAAGTAACCAGTGAAAATATGCTTTTTTCCGATGTCGACATCAGCTTTTTAAGCTTTGAGCTTGAATACGCTTTATTGCCTTCAAATATTATGTTTTTGATAAGAACTTTCGCGCCTTCCGTAATAATAAATTCGAGGTCGGCCTGATTATTCTCGTGTTCGTTGATTTTATATTCCACTCTGACCTTATGGTAATTTTTCTCCCTATAGAGGCCTTCGATTCTTTCAATATTTTTCTGAACCATCACAAAATTCAGAATTGAGCCGGTCTTTAAATTTAAGACCTCCTTTATCTTCTCATCTTCATATATTCTGTTCCCTTTTATAATGATTACTCTTATTGTCGGTTTTTCTTTAACCTTGAATGTTATCGCCTTCCCTTCGGCAGTATTTTCAGCTTCAATACGGACATCATCAAAGTATCCCATCGCATAAACAGCCTTAAGGTCATCCGCAAGGTTTTTAGGCTGATATATGCCTCCTGTTTCTGTTTTAATGACCCTTCTGATTGCATCGGTTTCAATCCGCTTATTACCGTCAACAAGTACCTTTGAGATTTTTTCCCGTTTGAATATTTTCATTCCGAGATCCTGCGAAAGTTTCTTCAGGTTCCCTGAGAGATTTTCTATTCCTTCTCCCTCGTAGAAGAAAACCGCCGGAAGCTCATCACCGGAAGATTCGATCATCTTGGTATCAAGGCTGAAATGCTGGCCTATGATTGTAATGCTTCCCCAGATTATATGGCTGGATCCGCTATTAAATCCGATTTCCCTTATTTCATTCACGACTCCGGATTTTTCAACCCGTGATAAAACCATCCCGGAATTAGGTTCCAAAATATCCGCACCATCTTGTTTTAAATGGCTCTTGATTACCAGAGGGATTTGATTCTTAAGATATGAGAACTCCTCCTGGGCATTAATTTCAAAGGGTAGTACCAATATATTAACCGTTTCCGCTGCATAAATATTGCCGGAAAACAAAACCGCTATTGCAATAGCGATAAGGCACAGATGTTTATTCATTATAACTCCTCAGGCTGTCTCAACAACCTGCCCGTCGTAAATCGTGACACATCTTCGCATAAAAGAGGCCAGTTCCATATTGTGTGTTACTACTATCATTGCCATGCCGAACTCCTGATTAAGTTCCATCAGCAACTCATGAATCTGCTCACTGTTTTTTTTATCAAGATTACCGGTCGGCTCATCGGCAAGAAGAATGGCGGGGTTTAGAGATAATGCCCTTGCAATAGCCACCCGCTGCATTTCTCCACCAGAAAGGGTACCGATCCTGCTGTTCATCCTCTCCTTAAGTCCAACCCTTACCAATATCGCTTCCGCAGCTTCTTTTGCTTTTTGTCTATCTGTCCCCTTTATCAGGGCGGGCATCATCGTGTTTTCAATCGCGGAAAACTCTGCCAGAAGATGATGGAACTGGAAGACAAATCCGACAGACCGGTTCCGGAACTGCGCCAGTTTGTCGGTATCATAACGAAAAACTTCCTCATCAAGAAAAAATAAATCGCCGCTGTCGGGATAATCAAGCGTCCCGAGTATGTGCAAAAGAGTGGATTTACCTATACCCGATGCTCCGACAATCGAGATTGTTTCGCCTTTATCCAGATCAAAATCAACCTCTTTGAGAATATCAAGACGGGTCCCGCTGCTGTTAAAGCTTTTGCATATCCTCCTGACTTTTAACAGATTTGAAGAATATCCTTTAGCGGCCTTATTATTATAATCGGGCATATTGTTATCCATGCCGGATAGCCTCGACAGGATTAAGTTTTGACGCCTGGTGAGCCGGATATAAGGTTGCTAAGAAGCAAATCAGTAATGCCGCCGAAGCAATCAGTAAAACATCAAATGTCACAAGGCGTACAGGAAGAGTTGTTATATAATAAACATCACCCGGTAGATCGATAAATTTATATTTTTCAAGAAGCTTGCAAAGTATATATCCTGCACAGACTCCCAGGCTGGTTCCGACCGAACCTATTATCATTCCCTTGAATACAAATATTTTTCTGATACTCTTGTCGGTTGCCCCCATGGCTTTAAGAATAGCTATATCTCTCGTCTTTTCCATTACCATCATAATAAGGGAACTTGCTATATTAAGAGCGGCAACAAGAACAATAAGGGTTAAAATGATAAACATCACCGTCTTTTCCAGTTTTAAAGCAGAAAAGAGGTTCTTGTTCATCTGCATCCAGTCTCTTGTCCGGTAGGGAAATCCCAAATCATTAACGATCTTTTCGGCTATTTTTCCGGCATTATAAATATCACCTACACGCACCTCAATACCTGTCACCGTATTCCCCATTCGCAATATCTTCTGCGCATCTTCTAAATTAATATAAGCAAGAGAACCGTCATAGTCATGTATCCCAGACTCAAACAGGTCTTTCACAACAAACTGCCTCATCGAGGGTAAATGCCCTACAGGGGATATCATGCCTGATGGTGATATCAGATAAACCATATCGCCTTTTGAAACCCCGAGACTCCCGGCAAGCTCCTTCCCGATTATTATACCGGGAACAAGGATTGAAGAACCGCTGGTTTGGCTCTCATGTTCAATTCGTTGCAGTGAAAAAGCCCGGAGATTTTTTACTACCAGGCCTGCTGTTTTCGGATCAACGCCTTTTAAAACAGCACCTGAGACTCCGGAGGAAGATTTGAGCATGACCTGGGTATAAATAAAAGGGGCCGCAGCCTCAACTCCGTCGATTTCCAGAATATGTTTAATAATATCCGGATATCCGGAAAAGGAACCGCCGTGGCTCATTACAACAACATGCGATTCAACTCCGAGTATGCGGGATTTAAGATCGGACTCAAAGCCGGCCATAACAGCAATAACCACAATCAGAGCCATAACACCGACCATAACACCCGCGATTGATAATATGGTTATCAGTGAGATGAAAGCCTGTTTCTGTCTTGCTCTTAAATACCGGCCGCCTATGAATAATTCAAAAGATATTTTATACATTCTATGATTTTTTCTTAAGCGCTCAGATTGTTTAGACTGTTGGCTGAAGGCTGTTAGTAAGTTAGAAACTATTTTCTGCGTTTTCCCGGCAGAAAATAGTTTCGTTAACGCACTTATCCCGTTTATCGGGGTTAGGTTTTTCGTAAGAACCGGTTCATGAACCGATGTGAAACCCACTACCTGCTTGATATACATCAAACGTTTCTCTTATAGTCTAAACGCCTACAGCCTAGCAACCTGAGCAGTTACAAAATATTTAACAGTTACTTCAGCCCTGCCTTTGCACCTGCGGTTTCATATGCGGGAAGAGAATTACTTCCCTTATTGAAGCAGCGTCCGTAAAAAGCATTGTCAGCCTGTCGATGCCGATTCCTTCTCCTGCAGCCGGCGGCATACCATACTCTAATGCTTCGATATAGTCTTCATCCATGTGGTGTGATTCATCATCACCCGCCTGTCTGTCCGACACCTGCTGCATAAATCGTGCTTTTTGGTCTTCAGGATCATTGAGCTCTGAGAATCCGTTTGCTATTTCACGCCCGGCTATGAAAAGTTCAAAACGGTCGGTCAGGGCCGGATCCTTTTCGCTTCTTCTGGAAAGGGGTGAAACTTCAACAGGATAGTCGGTAACAAACGTAGGCTGAATCAGCTTTGGCTGAACAAGCACATCAAATAGTTTAGTTATTATCTTGCCTGTCCGGTTTCTTTTTGTAATCTTAATCCCGTTGGAATTCGCAAATTCCAGAAGTTTATCTTTTTCATTAAAGATGAGAGGATCTATTCCGCCGACTTCTTCCAGTGCTTTTAAAAGACTGATTCTTCGCCACTTACCGCTGAATTCAATATTATTTCCCTGATAGACAATTGAAGTTGACCCGGTAATTTCCAAAGACAAATGGGAAAACAAATCCTCGGTCAGGTTCATAAGATCCAGATAGGTAGCATAAGCCTCGTAGAATTCCAACATGGTGAATTCAGGATTATGTTGGGTTGAAACCCCCTCGTTCCTGAAATTTCTGTTTATCTCGAATACTCTTTCGAAACCTCCCACAACCAGCCGCTTAAGATATAGTTCGGGAGCAATTCGCAGGAAAAGATCCATCCCAAGTGCGTTGTGATGAGTTTGAAATGGAGTAGCTTCGGCCCCTCCCGGGATCGGTTGCATCATAGGCGTTTCAGCTTCAATATAATCCCTTTCTAGAAAATAAGTGCGTATCACCTGAATAATTTTGCTGCGCCTGATAAATATTTCCCGAACTTCCGGGTTCATTATTAGATCGAGATAACGCTGACGATAGCGCTTTTCAGGATCTTTAAGGCCATGAAATTTTTCAGGCAAAGGTCTGATGGCTTTGCACACAATCCTCAATTCAATTGCAAGTATCGTCCATTCGCCCGTCTTTGTTTTGAATAACGAACCGCTGATTCCTACAAAATCGCCGATATCAAGCTGCTTAAAAAGGGCATAAGCTTCATCTCCCACTTTATCTTTTCTGATATATGCCTGAAACTGCCCAGTTCGGTCTTTAAATCTTATAAAGGAAGATTTGCCAAAAAGGTTCAGAGCCATCATACGCCCGGCAACTGAAAAAACAGTCCCATCTTCCGTTTTTGATTCCGGAAATTCTTTAACCAAACTCCTTATATCCTTAACGGTATGCAACACTTTAAAATTATTTGGAAAGAGATTGATATTATTATCTCTTAGTACGGATAGTTTATTTCTTCTCTTTTCCAGCAACTCGCTTGTTTTTTCCAAATCCATCGGTCTTAAGCTTTCTTATAATGATATCATATTATTGTCCGCATATTTTCCAACGCCTGGAAACAGAACCAGCGCGGCTTCGATATTAATCAGACTATCGTCAAACCAGGGCAGAAATCAAATAAACAGAGTAGATGGAAGTAACTTATTTGAAGAATAGTGTCAAGATTAAGTTGGCGAATCAATTTGCTTTAATTTAAATGTAAAAGCAGAGCCGTCCTTAACTGAACTTTCAACATCAAGCCAGCTGTCATATGATTTAAGGATATTATGAACTATCGATAGACCAAGCCCCGTACCTCTCGGTTTTGTAGTGAAAAACGGATCAAAAATGGATCGAATTATTTCATCCGGAATACCGCAACCATCGTCATTTATTTCCACCAAAGCATATTTATTCCTTAATGAAGACATTCTCACTTTGATATGCCCTGAGCCTTCAATCGCCTCAGAAGCATTTAAAAGGAGATTCCATAATATTTGATGCAGATGAACAGGGTCCATTTTAACCCAGACACCAGACGTAATGTCGGTCAATATCGAAATTCTACCTGAATATTTAATGTCTTTATTAAACAGATCGACAATATCTTCCATCGTTTTGCCCAGTTCAAATATTTCTGTTTTACCGGCAGGCGGCCTTGAAAACATTAAAAAATCGTTGACAAGGGAACTTAAACGATCTGCCTCCCTGAGTATTATTCTCATAAGCCTGTCCTGATAAGGGTTATCCCGCATGTCTTCTCTCAAAAGCTGAATTGAGCCCGATATTGAAGCAAGGGGATTTTTTATCTCATGAGCCATTCCGGCAGCTATCTCACCCATAGCAGCCATTTTTTCAAATCGTTTGACACGCTCCTGCATGGCAGTCAGTTCCTTTTTTGTTTTCCTTGTCTGTTCGGCAAGAAGATTGCTCAATAATGTAACTGCAAAGCAGGCAATAATTGTAATTAATACCTTGTAAAGAACCTGACTCCAAGGATAATTTGCCGCAACAAGGCTGTCTTTCAACAGAAAAGGCGTTATAATACCGTAATATTCTAAATCGACAATTATACCGTACTGTATTGCGCAAAGTGCAGCAATTATCATGCTTCCTTTTCTGAAAAGAAGCATGCTTGAATAAATTATAACAACTAAATACAGAAATGAAAAAATACTTGAGAAGCAGCCGGTAACGAAAATTATACAACTTACAATAACTGTATCTAAACCAATCTGAATCGAGGCGAAACGTTGCATATTTTTAATACGATAAAACAGTATTGTGTAACAGAATGAGAGTATAAAGATGCCGGCTATAAGACCATAAAGAATCAATAGTGGCCTATCCAGTGAAGAACGGGTGGTGCCGAGCTGAAGAACAATTGTAGATCCCAACAAAAGAGTAGAAAAAAGGACTCTGCAGAACATCAGCCATTTGAGTCTTTTATAAATATCATTCTCATGTATTTCTATGGTTTTTCTCATATATCTGATTTAACACATATAAATTTTTTATGCCAGCGAATAAAAAAGCAAAAAAAACCCGGAACCTCAAAAAGGTTCCGGGTATATATAAATTTTCGGCAGTGTCCTACTCTCCCACTCAGTCACCCGAGCAGTACCATCGGCGCTGAAGAGCTTAACTTCCGTGTTCGGGATGGGAACGGGTGTCTCCTCTTCGCTATGACCACCGAAAAACCGTGATCTTGCAAATAATCTTTTCAATTTGGTTATATAATCACACCTGATTATGAACATTATTTTATGGCCAAGCCTCACGACCTATTAGTACCAGTTAGCTAAATACGTTACCGCACTTACACACCTGGCCTATCAACCTTGTAGTCTTCAAGGGGTCTTGAGTTAAGTATGTTTC
>JAHJRK010000174.1 GCA_018830925.1 Pseudomonadota bacterium | reverse complement strand
CCCGCCGAATATGATAGAAAAAAAAGGGACCCGAAAAATCCGGGCCCCTCAAGAGTCAGTCAATATTAAGCCGTCGTTCAAAAATAACTAGAACGTTTGGATGCCTTAACCGGCATAAGGAGCCGTAACTAAAGGATCGAAAAAAGTACAGGTTATTTAGTAACGGCTCCTAATTGTTAGAAAAGACCGCTGACTTTGCCTGTCTTTACATCAACATCGATCCTTCTGAAAGCCGGATTGGAGCTTGTTCCGGGCATCAGACTTATGGTTCCGGCACATGGGCACAGGAACTTGGCGCCTGAATAGATCAGAACATCGCGAATCGGAAGTATCCAGCCTTTGGGAACGCCTTTTAATACCGGGTCATGCGTCAGGCTCAAATGAGTCTTTACCATCATGGTCGAAAAATCGGCATACTTGGGATCGCTCTCAAGCATTTTTGCTTTTGCTTCCGCATCGGCAGTCCATGATACGCCATCAGCCCCGTAAACTTCTTTCGCTATAAGCGCAACCCTGTCGCGGAGCTTCATTTCAAGCGGATAGAGGAATTTGAATTCATTCTTTTCATTGCAGGCTTCAACAACTGCATCAGCCAGTTCAAGAGCTCCGTCGCCGCCTTTTTCCCAGTGTTTGGATTCGGCACAGCGGGCACCGGCTGCTTCAGCAGCCTTTTTAACAACGGCTACCTCTGCATCGGTATCGGTGTAGAATCTGTTTACGCAGACAACCGGGTTGATACCGGCTTTGCGGATGACGCCTATCATGTGAACCATATTCTCGACGCCCTTTTCCACCAGCGCCAGGTTCTCTTTTGTGTACGCATCATCAAGGGCTTTTCCGGCAACCACCTTTGGACCACCGCCATGCATCTTGAGCGCGCGGATGGTTGATGTCAGTACGGATACGTGAGGCTTGAGTCCGCTGTTACGGCATTTTACGTTCCAGAATTTCTCAAAACCGATATCTGCCGCAAAACCGCTCTCTGTTACCTGATAATCGAACATCTTAAGACCCATGCGGTCTGAAATGATCGATGACTGACCGACGGCAATGTTTGCGAATGGTCCGGCATGTATCATACATGGCTGGTACTCGGCAGTGCTTAAAAGAGTCGGGTTAATTGTATTGCGCATAAAGGCGGCCATAGCGTTGCCGACTTCAAGGTCGCCCGTCGTGACGGGTTTTCCGCTCTTGTCGAAAGCAACGGTAATTTCGTTAAGACGTTTTTTAAGATCGGCAAGATCCCTTACTATTGAAAGGATTGCCATACACTCCGAACCTACGGCAATTCCAAACTTTGACTGCATAGCAAAACCGTCTGTCCTTCCGCCCAATCCGATAATTATGTTTCTTAATGCCTGGGCGCAGAAATCCATGATCCACCCCATTTCAACGCGTGTCGGGTCGATATCGAGACGGCGCATCTTGGTGAGTCTTGCCAGTTGCTCGTCATTGTAATTTCTTTCATGCTGCATGCGGGAAGTCATAGCAACCATGGCAAGATTGTGGGCGTTCATAATATCGTTGATATCGCCTGTTAACCCCAGCGAAAACTCGGTCATGGGAATAATAAGAGCATTACCGCCGCCTGCCGCGGTTCCCTTTACGTTCATTGTAGGTCCGCCGGAAGGCTGCCTCAGGGCGCCGCCGACATTTTTACCGCGCTTTCCAAGGCCTTCCATTAGACCAACCGACGTAGTGCTTTTGCCTTCACCAAGAGGTGTCGGGGTAATGGCAGTAACCTCAATATACTTGCCGTCCGGTTTCTTCTCAAGGCGGTTCATAATTTTAAGAAAATCAAGCTTTGCGAGCCTGCCCATTGGAAGGACTTCATCGGGCATAAGGCCCAGTTTCTCTCTCCACTGCTCCGGTGACGGCATGTTGACTTCCGCTGCTTCTGAAATCTGCCAGTCAGCCATTTTTACCGCATCATAAGCCATCTGTCGAATCCTCCTTTGTTGTCAATAGTTAACATCTGCAGAAAAAACATGTCCTGTCTTTTTCTGTTATCACTGCCTGCTTCCGCTTTAAATCGGATAAAACGGGGGAACGGGATATAGCTTTAAATTATAATTAGTTAAATCATACAATAGAGCTCAAAACAATGCTCAACTATCATGGACTTTAAACGTTGGCAAGAATTATATGTTTAAAAAAAATTAAATTCGCTGAAGGACGCCAAGGGTTTTGGTCATAGGAAGCTCTTTGAAAATATTCGATTCAAGGGCATGCTTATACACACGGTAAGGAGCCTGTCCTCCTTTGGCAGGATCGGAAAATATGTCGTGAATGAGAAGGTAGCCACCTGAAACTATATGTTTTGTCCAGCAATTGTAGTCAGTAAGCGCTGTTTCATATGAATGCCCGCCGTCGATAAAAACGAGATGAAGAGGCGAAGCCCACATGCGCTCTGCAACATCGGATCTCGAAACAATCGGAACAACAGTCTCTTCGAGGCCGGCTTTTTCGAGAGTTTTCCTGAACTTTTCCAGAGTATTCATCCGCCATGAAGCATAATCAAAAAGTTCAGGATCAAAATATTCCTCCCCGGGTTGCTGCTCTTCCGAACCACTGTGATGATCTATGGAAAACAGAATCCCGTTTTTCTCCCTGCACGCCATCCCGATATAAATTGCCGATTTGCCGCAATAGCTCCCAATTTCAAGGCATGGTCCCTGCCCGGCGACCGAAAGAGCTGTATCATAAAGGCGCTTGCCCTCTTCAGGGTCAAGAAACCCTTTCACGTTTTCAATCATTGCCTCGTCAAATTTCACCATTCACTTTTCACTGTTTATTTGATTTCATCATATCCCCTGACAAGAACTTCCCTCGGCTTCACGCCGTCCGACGGCCCGACAACCCCCTCTTTTTCCATAACTTCGATTATGCGGGCAGCCCTGTTGTAGCCTACCCTTAAATGCCTCTGAATCATCGATATTGACGCCTGCCTTGTCCTTGTAACAAGAGCTAAGGCATCATCATATCTCTCATCGTGCTCTGTTGAATCGGTACCGGACTGTTCGATTGACCTTGCCTTCGTTATTTTTTCGTCATACTCGGGCTTTTTCTGTTTTTTCAGAAATTCCGTAATCCTCGTTATTTCAGCTTCAGATATGAATGCGCCGTGTATCCGCTGAATCCTTGCAGTACCGGGGGGCATGAAAAGCATATCCCCGTTTCCAAGCAGATTCTCAGCCCCGTTGGCATCCAGTATGGTCCGCGAGTCGGTTTTGGAAGAGACCTGAAAGGAGAGACGGGTTGGAAAATTGGCTTTTATGATGCCGGTCAAAACATCGACCGAGGGCCTCTGTGTCGCAAGTATCAGATGAATACCGGCGGCTCTTGCCATTTGCGCGAGACGCGTCAGAGAAACCTCCACATCCCGTGAAGCCACCATCATCATATCCGCAAGTTCGTCTATGATAATAACTATAAGGGGGAGTCTTTCGAGAACCTCGCCCTTTTCATTTTTTGTCCCTTTTGCAGCTTTCTGCTGATACTGGTTTATATTTCTTGCTTTGTTTTCAGAGAGAATCATGTACCTTCTCTCCATTTCATGAACAGCCCAGAAAAGTGCGTTTGTGGCTTTTTTTGCGTCCGTAACCACCGGAGAGATGAGATGCGGAATGCCGTCGTACATGGCAAGCTCGATCCTTTTAGGATCAACCATAAGGAGCTTTACATCATCCGGCGTAGCCTTGTAGAGCAGACTGCATATCATCGTGTTTAACGCGACACTTTTTCCGGAACCGGTTGCTCCTGCTATCAGCAGGTGCGGCATTTTGTCGAGCTCCGCCACTACCGGATTTCCCACTATATCCTTGCCTAGACAGATGGTAAGCTTTGATTTGGCCTTTTCAAAAGCGCCCGATACGACGACATCCTTGAACCTGACTGTTTCCCTGTCGGCGTTGGGAATTTCAATACCGATTACCGCCTTTCCCGGAATCGGAGCTTCTATCCTTATGCTTGTCGCGCGGAGAGCAAGCGAGAGATCATCGGTAAGATTAACGATCTTGTTTATCTTTACCCCCGGAGCCGGTTCATATTCAAAAGTCGTTATAACCGGACCCGGAGTAACCGCAACCACCTTCCCATTTACACCAAAGTCTTCCAGTTTCTTCTCGAGAAGCTTCGACTGCATTTTCAGGTTTTCATTGTCAAAACCGGAGGCCTTCGCCTGGGGCTCATCAAGAAAGTTCACTGAAGGCAGTTGGAATCCGCTCTCGGCACGCATGAACTCAAAGACCTCCTGCTTTGGAACAGGGGCCTCCTTGACTGGCTTTGCCTTTACAGCTTTTATCTCTATTTCCCTTTCCTTTAAATCCTTCTGTCCGGCAATAAGCTTTGAACGTTTTACCGACTTATCCCTCCGTTCTTTCCACTTGATGTAATGCGTCGTTATTCGTTCGGAAGCAAATGCTGTCATTCCCGTTAAACGTTTCAGGAAACTTACCACGGAAAAACCCGTCGCAAGGATAAAGCCGGTAATCCACATGACAAATAGTATAACAACAGAACCGGTAATATTGGAATATTTCACCAGAAAGGATTTAAGGGAAATCCCGATTATGCCGCCTGAGGAAAATTCGCGTCCGAATATATCAAAACCGTTTTCGTGAAATGAAAGAAGACTGCCTGTAGCTATTGTAAGAAGAAATCCACCTGCTATTGTAAAAAGAATAATACGCCTCTTATAATCACCGAAAAACCTTATGCTGACAAAAAGAATTGTAGCCGGTATGAAAAAGGATGCCATCCCGAAGAGACCTACAAAAAATCCGGCAATATTGGAACCGACAACACCAAAAAGGTTGTGAACTTCGCCGGCAGCTTTTGCGTTGTTTATGGAGGGGTCGTAGGGGTTGTACGACAAAAGGCTTATCAATGTAAAAACAACGAGAAAAAACAGAAATATTCCGATTAGTTCCTTGCGCATATTATTTGTCCTGCCTTTCGCCTTACTCGTACTTCGAATTTCGAATGTCGCACATCGAACTTCGTACATCAGAATTCGATATTCTATATTCGATGTCCGATATTCGACCTTCGCCTTACGCCTTACGCATCCTTATTTATATCTCAACAATAAAGGGCAGAATAACCGGCCGCCGTTTTATCGCGAAATTAAAATATTTTCTTAAAGCGGTTTGCACCTTGGATCTTATTTTATTGACCCTGTCCGGCACATCGGGAGTTATCTCCTCTACTATTTCAAGAATAACACATTTTGCATCCTCGATAAGATGCCCGGTTTCCGTTTCAAAAACAAAACCCCTCGAAACTATCTCGGGCCCGTAAACGATGATTCCGGTCTCCTCGTCAAATGCCATATTGACAACCACAAGCCCCTCTTCGGAAAGAGCCCTTCTTTCTTTAAGAACGCTCCTTCCCACATCCCCGATCCCCTTCCCGTCAATCAGAACCCGACCTGTATGAACTTCATCTTTTATCCTGCCGCCTTTAGCGTCAAATTCGATTATCTGTCCGTTTTCAGCAAGAAGTACTTTTTCCTTCTTTATTCCCACTTCTTCAGCAAGGCGCGAATGCAGCACCAGGTGCCTGTATTCTCCATGAATCGGAATAAAATATTCAGGTTTTGTCAGGCTTATCATCAGCTTCAGCTCTTCTTTGAAAGCATGCCCCGATACATGAATATTAGATATTTTTTCATATATTACATCCGCCCCGCGTTTATAAAGCTTGTTAATGATATTTGTTATGGCTTTCTCGTTTCCGGGAATAAACTTGGAAGAAAGAATAACAGTATCATTTTTTTTCACAGTTATCTGTTTGTGCGTACCGGCCGCCATACGCGCAAGGGCGGACAATGGTTCCCCCTGACTGCCGGTGGTAATCATGACTACTTCGTCATCCGAAAATTCGTTTATCTGGTTTATGTCTATCTCGAGACCGTCGGGCACTTTCAGATAGCCGAGGTCTTTTGCAATGTTGACACTTACCTCAATGCTCCTGCCGTTGAAAATAATTTTTTTATCTCTATCTTTTGCGATATTGACTATCTGCCGGATCCTTGCGATATTTGAGGCAAAAAGGGCGATGATCACCCTCCCTTTGCACCCCATCGTAATCCTTGCGAGGGTTTCGCCGATCTCCTTTGCGGAAATAGTATAACCCTCTTTCTCGATGTTTGTCGAATCGGAAAGAAGGCATAAGACCCCCTCATCTCCGCAGCGCGCGAAGCTGTGAACATCGGTCATCATCCCATCCATGGATGTGTGGCTGATTTTAAAATCACCCGTATGAATAATCAGTCCCAAAGGAGTCCTGATCGCAAGTCCGACTCCGTCAACCACGCTGTGGCCTACCCTTATAAACTCAATTTCAAATGGACCGAGCTTCAGTTTTTCTCCTGGTGCGATTTCATACAAAGAAGCCGATGAAAGAAGGCCGTGCTCCTCAAGCTTATGACGGACAAGCCCGAGCGTAAACGGGGTGCCGAAAACAGGCACATTGATATCTTTCAGCAGATACGGAAGCGCGCCGATATGATCTTCATGGGCATGTGTCAACACTATTCCGAGTATCCTCTGGTTGTTCTGCTTCAGATAGAGCATGTCGGGAATTACAAAATCGACTCCCAGCATGTAATCTTCAGGAAACATGAGTCCGGCATCAACCACGAATATCGAGTCGTCATACTGAAAAGCCATCATATTCAGGCCGATTTCACCAAGCCCGCCGAGAGGAATGATTTTTAACATCACAAAATACCCTTCTTCCCATTATCAACGGATTCGCGCATGATATTTCTGATCTTTTTCATAAGCTCATCCTTGGTTTCTTTTGTAAAACATGAGGTCTCCACCGGTTTCAGTATTTCAAGGGTAACCTTGCCGGGTTTAATGAGGAGCCTGTTTCTTGACATAACTGAAAATGTGCCACGGATAATAATCGGCAGAATCTGAACACCCGACTCAATCGCAAGAACAAACCCGCCTTTTTTAAAGGAACCTATATTGCCGTCCCCGCTTCTTGTTCCTTCGGGAAAAATCATGACGGAAACGCCGTCTCTTATTATTTCGGCAGCCTTTTTCAGACTTTCAAAGGCAGATTGCCGGTTTGAACGGTCTATGCAGATATACCCGGCCCTTTTCATCGCATACCCAAAGAGCGGTATACGGAAAAGCTCAATTTTTGCAAGCCATCTGAACTGAACCGGAAGATGTCCTAAAAGAATAGGAATATCATAGTTGCTCTGGTGATTGGACATAAAAATGTAAGATTTATCAGTATCTATGTTTGAAAGGCCCTTAACCGTCAATTCTATTGGGCTTACAGCAAGGATAGACCGTGCCCATATCCCGGCAATCTTGTGAGACAAATCTCCCTTCCGGTTAACAAAAGAAACAAAGATTGTCAGCGGGCCAAAAAAGATTGTTACCAGAACAATCCATGCAATAATAGCCACGGTCATTAACATATCGGTTCCCATAATTTTTTGAAAAGCAGTATCGATATTTTCGTAAAAAGTCGAAAAATCTTAGTAATTTTATAAACCACGAAGGATGCGAAGCTGAAAACATAATAAATTCCATTTCTTTCTTCTCCGCCTCAGGCGGATTCGTGGCCTTCGTGGTAAAATTTAAGCTTTTTTCGAAACCATCATATCGAAATTTCAAGCTGCTTGAGCATATCATCAGTATATTGAATAAGCCAGTTCCGCTGTTTTTCAGTGGCATAGCAAATACAGCTGCATTTGATCCGATTTTTCGTACGAACTAGAAGCTCGCAGGAAATAAGCTCCGGTTTAAGGTCAATAACAAAAAAAAGCGGCAGGCATTCGGAATGAGCTGCCTGTTCACCGGTCATTATCTCTTTATCAATAGGCAGCCAGTAAATACCACCGATTTCCGAAGCGCCCAGGTTCTCATCAAGGTATAATTTCACCTTTTCATAATCGTTGTATCTCAACTCGTCAATAATATATTGTTTCATATTAAATTACCTTATTCCATTTCATCAACCATGACGGCCCTGTAAAAAGTCCGTCAGCCTTCCAGAATCTCTCTTATTTTTTTGCTTATCTCGAGAATGGTAAACGGCTTTTGTATGAAGCCGTTACAGCCGCTGTCCAGAATCCTGCAGGCCTCTCCGTCTATGCTGTAGCCGCTCGAAAGAAGCACTTTTATGCCGGAATTTATCTTTTTTATTTCAGCAAAAGTCTCTGCGCCTCCCATATCAGGCATAATCATGTCAAGTATGACAAGATCAGGAACCGGCCATTCCCTGTGCTCTCCGCCCATTGAATCCCGTGTTTTTTTCAATATTTCTATCGCCTCGATTCCATTTTTTGCAGTAAGAACATTATATCCCAGAGCCTTTAATACTTCCCCTCCCACATCAAGAATAACGCCTTCGTCATCAACAAGGAGAACAGTTTCAACGCCCTTCACAGGAAGAGCCGAATCGGTGCCTTTGGTATGTAAAACCTTCCTGTCGCTGCGGGAAGCAGGAAAATAGATCGCAAAGGTTGTGCCCTCACCTATTTTGCTTGCAACCTCTATAAAACCGTCATTCGCTTTGATGATTCCATAAACGGAGGCAAGCCCGAGACCAGTTCCTCTTCCCCTTTCCTTTGTGGAGAAAAAAGGCTCGAAGATTCTCTGGATTATCGCATCATCCATACCTACTCCGGTATCGGTTACGGTTATTTTAATAAATTTTTCCTGTTTTGACTCATTGGCTATTATCTGGTTTTCACTGAGAATTGTGTTTTCCGTTCTTATATATATGCTCCCACCGCCCGGCATGGCATCCGATGCATTCACATATAAATTTAAAAGCACACGCCCTATCTGGCCCCTGTCAATATCAACAAGCCACAAATCTTTACCATATTTTTCTATTATCTTTATCTCTTTTTTCGTACGGGCGAACATCTGCAAGGTGTTTTTTATTACCTCATTTAAATCGGATGTTTCGATAACATATTTTCCACCCCTTGCAAATTCCAGTATACCTCTTGTGACATCGGCTCCTGTTTTAACCAGGGCCATTATATTCTCAAGCCTTTCATAATTCGGATGATTTTTAGGAGTTGCAAGCTGTACAAGGGTAGCATTCCCCTGAAGAGCCATGAGCAGATTATTAAAATCATGAGCTACGCCTCCGGCAAGTGTGCCTATGGATTCGAGCTTCCGGGCCTGCGCGAGTTGCTCCTCAAGCCGGCGTTTCTCCCGCTCCGACTTCATGCGTTCGGTAATATCGCGGGAAATCCCCCGAAATCCGGAAGGTTTGCCTTCATGGTCCCTCATGAGATAAACCGACAGCTCAAAGAAACCGGTGCCTCCGTCTTTCTTCACTATCTCGCATCCCGTTTCTGTTGTCGGTTCGCCAGTCACGTAAACATCGTTAAAAAGCCCGTAAAGCCGCTCTGCTGTTTGTTGTGTAAAAAACCCCCTGTAATTCAATCCCAGAAGTTCATTCTGACCCGTGTCCGCCATATTGCATAGAGCTTTGTTTACAAAGGTCAGATTGCCCTTAAGATCGACTTCAAAATAGCCTTCTTCCATTGTTTCAAGTATGCTTCTGTGTTTCTCTTCGCTTTTACGCAAAGACTCTTCCGCTCTTTTGCGCTCGGTAATATCCAGAAAAGCTCCTGTTATAAATTCAACCCTGCCTTTTTCATGGCAGATAATCTGTGAGCCTTCCTCGATCCAGATTATGTTTCCGGCCTTTGTTTTAATCCTGTACTGCCTGATATATGATTTGTCTCCGGCAAGAGCCTCCCTGAAAGGGGCCTTAACATGATCAATATCTTCCTTTACAATAAGATCATACCAGTTCAGTCTGCCTGATAAAAAATCCTTTTT
>JAHJRK010000173.1 GCA_018830925.1 Pseudomonadota bacterium | reverse complement strand
CTCATCCCGACCGGCCCTTTTTCGGCATTCATGTATTCTTTATGATCAAAACCAACGCCGTGATGATGGCTGATTGTTCCCCCTGCTTCAACTACTGCAAGGCTCGCGGCTTTTTTAAGAAGCTGCCACCTTCTTAAAGTCTCTGCCGCCGTTTTGGATATCCGGAAAACATATGTAGTGTATATGCTGGAACCGGTTGTATAAAGATGAGAAAGATGTGTAAAAACATGAACCTTTTCATTATGCTCAGCGAGGGCGTCTCTTATCCTTTCTTCAATCGATTTAACGGCAGGAAGAACCTTTCCCCATGTCAGGGCAGTCTCAAACGTATCTACCGCGTAACCTGCTTCCCAGAGGCTGTTTCGCAGGTAAGGCATCCGGAACCTGTTTTTCTTCCACGCTTCTCCCATTACTTTACCCACAGGAACGGCATTGAAACGATTCAGGATCGCTCTCACCTCTATTTTGACGGCCGAAACAAGACGATTGCCGCCGATAAAACCTATAAGGCACATACATGCCTCTCTCTCCCTTGCGCCGCGGAGCTTTAGATAACTCACAAGCAGGCCGGTCTGTTTTTCATGCCCGGCTAATGCAAGGCTTGTAAAGGTCTCGACCGGATTGCTTAACCTTATCATTGAAAGGGGCAGCCGGCTTACCGCAAGCTCCCTCACCGCCTCGACACCGGATTCCCATGACGGAAAGAAATACCCGTAAACATCATCCCGCTCAGGCAGGGGAGTTATTCTAACAATCGCCTTTGTCAGCACACCCAGCCTTCCTTCTGCTCCGAGAACAAGATGCCGCAGATCAGGCCCGGCCGCCGATGCGGGAAAAGGAGGCAGATTCATGACTCCTTTTGGAGTATGCAGTTCGCCGCCTGCAAAAAGATTCTCTATTTTACCGTAATGAAGGGACTGCTGGCCGCTTGAACGTGTCATGATCCAGCCTCCAAGGGAAGAGTACTCGAAAGACTGCGGAAAATGACCGAGGGTAAATCCCTTTGCCCTCAGCCTTGCCTCAAGTTCCGGACCGAGCACACCCGCTTCAAAGGTCGCAAGCAGGCTTTCCGGATCAAACGCGGTCAACCTGTTAAGCCTTCTTAAGGAAAGGCTCAGTACGGGCCGCCCATTATCCGGTATTGTAAGATGCCCGGCAACACTTGTTCCTCCACCGTAAGGAACAACCGCTATCCCGTGCTTTCCTGCAAACTCCATTAGATCGTCAAGTTCTTCAGTAGTCGATGGGAAAGCAACCCCGTCCGGAAATTTACTCAGAGTGCCGCACCGGAGATCTATCCAGTCCGGCATGCTCTGGCCGTGGGCATGGTGGAGCCTTGTTTCGCGATTTACCGACACAAGATCATGCGAAGGCATCTTTGAACCTGGCACGCGTTCCAGAATCTTTTCAAGAGGGAAGTCTTCTCCGGGAGACCCTTTTCCGATAAGACCTTTTAGTATTTCAAGACCCTTTGCAGGAAGTTTTACATTAACCGAAAGATCTCCCCAACCGTTCCAGCGCTTCATTGCCAGACTCCGTCTATATGCGCTCCGCAATGCGGGCACATGCCTTTATCAACCACATTTTTTTTCACATAAAACCCGATTCTTTCGATAAGCATTTTGCCGCAACTGTAACAGTAAGTACTTTCTCCCTCTTCTCCCGGCACATTTCCCGTATAAACATATTTCAAACCGCATTTCATACCGATCTTCCTTGCCAAAACAAGTGTTTCAAGAGGCGTTGAAGGCCTCTCTTGGAGCTTGTAAGTGGGATGAAACCTGCTTATATGCCAAGGTGTTTCAGGGCCGACGGAGCCGGCAAGAAATTCCGCCAGTTTTTCGAGTTCCATACCGTCATCATTCAGCCCCGGGATAATAAGGGTGGTAACTTCCACAAAAATGCCGAGAGACTTCATCTCCCTTAATCTCTCCATGACATTCTCAAGCTTTGCGCCGCAATATTTTTTATAGAATTCCCCCGTAAACGCCTTCAGATCCACATTGGCAGCATCAAGATACGGATGAATCATGCCGAGTGTTTCTCCTGTCATATAGCCGTTTGTTACAAATACGTTTTTTATGCCTTTTTCACGTGCAAGGATTGCCGTATCGCGGGCAAACTCAAAATAGACGGTTGGCTCCGTATAGGTATAGGAGATGCTTTTACAGTTTCCCTTAACAGCCGCAGCGACAACATCTTCAGGCGTAAAACTGACGCCCGTTATCAAACCATTATTATCCGGCGGCATCTGTGAAATATCCGCATTCTGGCAGAAAAGGCATTTGAAATTGCAGCCGACGGTTGCAATGGAATATGAAAGGCTTGCCGGCAGGAAATGAAAAAGAGGTTTTTTTTCTATGGGATCAATGTGCCTTGCAATAAGTTTTCCATAAACAAGCGTTTCGAGCACCCCGTCTCTGTTCTCTCTGACGCCGCATATTCCTCTTTTTCCGTTTTCTATAACACACCTGTGGCAGCAGAGATTACATTTTACTTTTTTATCTTTAAGATGTTCATAGAGAAGGGCTTCCAAGACAGGGCCTCCGTATCACGGACTATCCGGCAACAGCGCTTGTTGTCTGCTTTGCCGGGTAAATGGCAAGCGGTCTTGTTCTGAACCTCGGTACAAGAGTGACGACAATTCCCGCAAATGTTCCAAACGGATATTTTTTTGCAAACCCGGTCTGCTCAAGTTTGCCGGCTATTGCCTGAGTCATCAGGGGAAACCTGTAAACCGTCTCCCATGATACCGGAACATCGCCTAAAAGTTCCTTTACAATATCTTTTATCTCCCAGATATTGTAAAAATTCGCATGCCTGTAAACCGAACCGGAAAAGAGCCCTTTCATGCGCATGCCGAAAACATTAATCGAATAGCTGTTTAAAATCCCGATGAATATTTTGTCTTTTGCGACCCTGCAGGCCTCTTCCAACGCCTTTTTCGGGTCATTTACAAATTCAAGCGAAGTAAAAAATGAGGCGTAATTAAAGGAGTTGTCATCAAACGGAAGATCCTCTGCAAACCCGCGGCGAAGTTCAGCCCTGTTCCCGAGTTTTTTGAATGCGCAATCGAGCATATGCTGCGAAGGCTCTATTCCTGTCACGGAAAGGCCCGTTTCAATAAAAGGAATCAGGCTCTCGCCTGTTCCGCAGCCGATATCAAGAACGGTTTCACCCCTTGCAGGCCGCAGCATATCCAGCATGAGTTTTTTTTCGAGAATGGAAATAGACCTGTTCTGCGGCTTTTCAAACCACCGGTCGTATTCTTTTGTGTCTTTATCGTTAAAAACATACCCCATAGCGGCTGTCTATAAATAAATTAAAATGTTAGATTCTTCTCCCAATTACTCGGAAGAAAGGGGTCCGGGATTCGAGGGTTCGTTGGTTTGGCCTGTCTCTGCACTTCCTGCCGCGCCATTGACTGCAACCCCTGCTGGACCATTTGCTGCATCCGGGACTTTTGGCCGGCTTTTTTTTCTGTATCTTCGTCTCTTTTTCGGCTTGGCACTCTGCTTCTGCTCAGCCGCCGGTTCTGTCTTTTCTTTCTGTTCCGGATTTTTCTCGGGTTCTATTTTCACTTCCGGTTTGGGTTCCGGCGCAAATCCGAAAAAGCTGCCGGGGAAATGATCTTTCTTTGGTTTTTCCTCCTGAGCTACCTCGGGAGCTACCACAGAGGACTCAGCAGGCGCTCTTGCTGGAAAGCTTTTTGGCTTATCCCGCCCTCTTTTAAACCTATCTTTCGGTTCTTTTCCGCGTTCCCTTCCACGTTCCCTTCCGCTGAAAACAGGCCTGCTTTTATCCTCGACGTACCAGTCATCCTCCGGCCAGACTACAGGTATTTTCTGGCCAAGTTTTTCCTCTATGCTTTCCAGATTTAAAACAAATTCATCACAGGCCAGAGAAAGCGCTATTCCATCCTTACCGGCTCTTGCTGTCCGGCCAATCCTGTGAACATAGTTTTCCCCATCCTGGGGAAGATCATAATTGATGACATGTGATATATCTTCAACATGAATACCGCGGGATGCCACATCGGTCGCAACCAGAATTTTTATATTCCCGTTTTTATACCTTTCCATGAGGCTGAATCGTTTTCTCTGAGGAAGATCACCCGTTATTCCCTCGGCCGGATATCCGTTCCCTTTAAGCTTTGCGGTCACCCAGTCTACGCCCGCTCTTGTATTGACAAAAATAAGAATTCTCGACCATTCTTCACGCTTAAGCAGTCCCAGCAGAAGGGATATTTTGCTATCTTTGCCGACATGAAAAAGGGTCTGCTTTATCCCGTCAACAGCCACCTCTTCAGGCGTAACTGAAATAAATTCCGGAAGGTTCATGTATTCATAGGTCAGTTCCATTACCCTGTAGGAAAGAGTAGCCGAAAAAAGCATGGACTGTCTTTTCATGTAATGGGGGAGTTTTTGCAGGATATACCTCATATCCTTTGAGAAACCAAGGTCGAGGAGGCGGTCAGCCTCATCAATCACGACGATTTTTATTCCCGCTGTTTTGAAAATCCCCTGCTTGAAATAATCAATAATCCTACCGGGAGTACATACGACAATATCGACGCCTCCGCGGAGTATATCGGCCTGCTTCTGATAATCGACTCCTCCAACCACCTGCACAAGAGTCAATCCGGTATGCCTGCAAAGCACCTCCGCCTCTTCGTGGATCTGCTGCGCCAGCTCTCTGGTCGGAGCGACAATAAGAGCCGCAGGCAAACCCGGTATCCTGTCGTTGAATGAAAGGATACGTGAGGCAACTGTTGCCAGAAAAGCCGCCGTTTTTCCCGTTCCCGTCTGTGCCTGTCCGGCAACATCCTGTCCTTTAAGCGATAACGGGAGCACCCGCGCCTGTATCGGGGTACAAAATGTAAATCCCGCGTCCTTAATTCCCGCCTGGACTTGGGGCGGCATTTCGAACTCATCAAAACTGATATTCGTCAGAAAGTTTGGCTTTTCGGCGCGTTGTAAAGATTCCGTTTCAGGAAGCGCTTGTTCATCTGTCATTTTTTCCTCTTTTTGCTGTAGAAAATAATTGAAAAGTTTGATTTAATTTGGGGAATTATACACCATTGCTGTTTTAATGCAAGTGCAGGATTTATTTAACCCTATTGTTTTGACTTTTTACAGCCATAAATATTAATATACGTTCAGGGATTGAAGATTCCTTGCTGCTTGCTGCGGGATTGGCGAGCAAAGTAAAAGCAGCCGCTATTCCCTGCGGTCTAATCCGCCCCGGTCCGCCTGAGGCATATTGATGGCGGGCAGGTTCAATCTTTTTTTACATAAAACACAGGAATATAGATGAAGGATTTTTTTAAAGTTAAAGATCTCGAAAAAGTTCTTGAATATGCTTCCTTGTTTCCGGTTGTTGAAACAGAGCTGCTTCTTCTGGAAAAGACACCGGGCCGGATTCTCGCGGAAGAGATTATTGCCGACATTGATCTTCCGGGGTTTTCCCGCTCAACTATGGACGGATACGCCGTTCGCGCCTCGTCAACATTCGGCGCATCCGAAGAAAACCCTGCGTATCTTAACGTTGTCGGCTCAATAGCAATGGGTGAGTCACCTTCCTTTTCAGTTGAACAGGGAGAAACAGCAAGAATATCAACCGGAGGCATGCTTCCAAAAGGGGCGGACAGCGTTGTCATGATTGAGCATACCGAAATCCTTGATGAAAACACAATAGAGGCGTACAAAAGCACCGCACCTGGACAGAACGTGATTGAAAAGGGAGAGGATTTTGCCGAAGGCAACATCATTCTTCGGGCCGGGCAAAAAATACGGCCGCAGGAAACAGGTCTTCTTGCGGCTTTCGGGAAAGAAAAAGTTAAGGTCTTTAAAAAACCTGTTATCGGCATAATTTCAACAGGAGACGAAGTTGTGCCCATTTCTGAAACACCACATCCGGGACAGATACGGGATATAAACACCTACAGCCTTTCAGGCCAGGTTATAGAGGCAGGAGGCATGCCCCTGACTTTCGGAATCGTACAGGATGATTATAAAAATCTTCTGGCATGCTGCATGGAAGCTCTCTCGGAGTCTGATATGGTTCTGATTTCAGGAGGAAGTTCTGTAGGAACCCGCGATTATACAATTGAAATCCTCTCCGATCTTCCGGATTCCGAAATAATTGTTCATGGAATCTCCATCAGCCCCGGAAAACCGACCATTCTTTCAAGATCG
>JAHJRK010000172.1 GCA_018830925.1 Pseudomonadota bacterium | reverse complement strand
CATTTTCAGGGGGGATTCCATTATTACTGTTTTCATTCTCAAACAGGTCTTCGGACGTCTGGTCCCTGTCTTCATCGGAAAAACGCGTATCGAGCATTTCCGCGTCCTGAGAACCGATGGGAAGAGGCATATTGTTCTCGATGGCGTGCAGGAAGATGAAGTTGCGCAGGACATGACGCTCCACGGATTGGGTGAAGGCCATACCGGAGCTTTCCAGGCGTTTAAAGAGATTGGTGCGGCAGAAACCCATCAGGCGTTTTCCGGCGCGGGAAAGGTCCTGAAGCTGGCGTTGTTCTGCCGGTGTGGGTGGGTGCTCCGGGTTTGGGGCAATATAGTTGCCGAGCCCATAGCGGGGAAGCGCCAGATCATTGATGGTATCCACTACCTGGTCCGAGTAAAGCCGGGCATATTGATCGTCAGGGTCCTGGTCATTTACTTCAAATCGGACTGTGCGTGGTGTGCGCGCGGGGAAATAAGAACGTGTACCGTCGGGAAACTCCAGATACCGGCGATTGTTGCTTTTATCCGTTTTTGCATAGTTTTCCTGGATGAAGGAGCGGGTGCGCCGGACGAGATAGAGCCGCATCAGATCGCGCCAGTCATCGGGGTGCTCGCTGTTTTCAAAGGCTGCCAGGGTCCTCGGCGAGCACTGATGCCTCCTGAGAAATTCGGTTTCGGATATGCCGCGGAGGTACTGTTCGGGGCGAATGCCTATATCGAGATCCTCCTCCACAAACAAGCGTAACTGATTCGACAGATCCAGATAGGTTTTGTTGTATGGCGTCGCGGTCAGCAGGATGACCCGGCTGTCGTTTTCCTTGATGTACTCCTGTACGGCACGGTAGGTGCGGCCCTCACGGTTGCGAAGGTTGTGACTTTCGTCAATGACCACAAGCTGGTAGCGTCGCTCATCGGGCAGATCCCTGATAATACGGCTGATAGAGAGGATTTTCCCCCGCAAGCCGTACTGCTGGCGATAGTCTTCCCACATGGGCACGAGATTTTTAGGACAGATAATCAGGGAGCGCATGCCGTAATCGTCTTCGAAAATGCGCGCCAGGGCCGTTGCCATCAATGTTTTTCCCAAACCCACCACGTCACCGATCAGGACTCCATTTCTCTTGTTGACGTGATGAGCGGCTATTCTAACTGCCGCCTCCTGAAACTCTAAAAGGTGCTCCTGGAGTTCGCGAGGAATACAAAACTCCGATAAGCCTGCACGCGCCTCTTCAGCCAGGTGATAGGCCATCTTTATATAAATATGATAAGGCGGAATCAGCTCATCGCGAGCCCAGCTCTCTTCGATTATCTGGATGAGTTCTTTTGAAATATCGATGCAGAAACGGTCATTCCAGCGATTCTCGAACCATAGCGCGAGTTTCTGAGTGGCATCGCTGTCCAGAACGTCAATATTCAGCTCACCTTGACCTACCAGACCTGCCATGGTGAGGTTGCTGCTGCCGAGATAACCAATGATCGGGTTAATAGGATCGGACCGAAACAGGAGGTAAAGTTTAGCATGAAGGGGGTGCCGCAAGAATAGCTTGGCAATGACCTTTTTTTCTCTGAGTCTCCGGGCCAACCGGCGCAGACCCGCTTCGTCTTCATTGTTGGGAGCCCCAAAGGTCAACTGGCGACGAAATTCTTCCGCGAGATGTTTTTTGAGCCGAATGGCGGATTGGTTATCCATACCTTGGTCCTGAGCCATTAGACTCAAAACCTCACGTAACTGCTCCTGGGGAGGCTTCTGCATTCCTACAAGCAGTCTGCAAGTCCCCTCTGTCTCCGTCCAATGCTGGATATGTTTGTCAAGTTCCTTCCATCCGCGGAGATTGAAATAGCCCACGCAGAAGTCGGCCCTGTCAGAAAGATTCAACGCACTCTGAAGTGCCGGAAGGAGGGATCGGTCGATGTTGTCAAAGACTTGGGGCATTCATGAACTCCTGTTCCTCTTTACCAAATCGAGGATAGGTATTCTAAAGGCAGTAGAAATATTATTAAGATAGACACCAAATAAAAACCCGCCATTCCTTTTGAACAACGGGTTTCTTCAACAACCTGCGGCCACGTCTTTCTCCTCATTTGCTGTTATCGGGTTGAATTCAGGAAGAAAATATTATCACAAAATGCTTATTTTTGCAACTTTTTAATTTTAGTTTGTATTAGTTTATTTTATTTTAACCATATTATTTATTATTAAGGAGAAAAACTTTGCCGCTCATGAATTTGAGCATCTCTTCCGCCGGCGTGAGGTTTTTGAAATGGGACCACCGACATTCCTGATCCTTGTCCGAGAAGATGCGGCGAAAGGGTTTGTTTGTGCGCCGGACCTTTTTCTCCTCCCGGGTCTCCCGGATGTCCAGGAGGCGGGCGAACATGAGGAAGGAGATCTGTTCGATGACCATGAGCGGGTTGGTGATCCCACCGGTCCAGAATCCGGTCCAGAGTTTGTCCACATGGTTGCGCAGTTCACCGTTGATCATTTTATTTTGGGACTCCTGTTTGCTTCTTTGCCACAGACCCACACCGATTGACACAGACCGATTGACAGTCGGATAAATTTCTGAGTTTGCGCGTGTCTCTGAGGCTAATCATGAAAATTATCAGCAGCCTGCCTGCCCTTCTCAGTGGTGCGGTATTTCTGAGTTGGACTATTCGGGCTGCCGGGCTCAGTCATTTCGAGCAGTCCTTCAGCCATCAGAGGTTCAATAAGACTTTTTTTGAATTTTGTCCTATTTGAGCGATCAAAGACCTTCATCAAATCAGCTATCGCTTTTGCATCCATGCAGAGCTTGAGTATTCGGAATTGTTCACTGCTTAGTTCTTTAGGGCCAGCGGACGGCTTATCACTTGGTCCCTGCTTGGTCCCTACTTGGTGCCTGCTTGGTGCCTGCTTCGTCTCCGGCATTTATTTCTTGACGAACTGCACCTGGAAAGCATGGCCCGCCTCCTGCAAGACAAGGTCGATTTCAGGATAGGCCTCCAACTCTTTTTTCATCTTCCGGATACCGCTGCCCCAAGCCTCGATGAGCTTCATGTTCTTGAAAATCGGGGCCAGGACCCGGTTGCGGATCTCGCTTCTGCCGGTACCCTGATCCTCGAAGGAGAGGGCGTCCGGGAGGAGGCCGGGGCTGGTGATCTCCAGCATGTCGTCATAAACAGCAACCTTGATGTCGCTGCCGAGGATGGCGTAATCCCGATGGATGACGGCGTTGATCAAGACCTCGCGCGGAATTGGGGTCTTGATTTGTGATTTAAATAGTTGATATTTATCTCTAAGCTCCAGTTCAACCGAAACCCTATCATTAATTATTTTGACACGATGACATAGATCCACATTCAATTTGTCAAGCTATAATCACAAATCAAGGTTTGACCCTATTTTCCTATCTCTCAACCGGAAGGCTTTTTTCAATTCAGTAAAATAATTTGGTTCGGTTTTTTCCCCTTCACAGACAATAAGTATAACATCGTATGGTTCCTTCATTGCCCTCCGGCGACGTAGCAACTCGGCTTTACGCTCCTTTCTCTTGTGAAACAGGTTGTCCGTACCCATCAAAACCTCAATTCGCCTGCAAAGGGTAACGCGCCGTATCTGCCATATAAATAGCCTTTTTGGAGGGCCTCTCCCTTGCGTGGTTTATAATCCGATAGCGGATAGAGTCGAGTGGCGTTTTCCTCATCCTTTTCAACAAACCATACCTGGTCCCGCCTCATAAGCGTTTGATCCAGTACCGTGGTATCATGGGTTGCAAAAATCAATTGGGCGTTGTGCCGGTTTGTTTCGGGATTGTGGTGCAGGCTCAAAAGGAATCGGACAAGGAGTGGATGCAGGCTTGTATCCAGTTCATCTATAAAAAAAACAAGTCCCTTGTCCAGGACATCCAACCATGGACCGGCCAGGGCAAAAAGCTTGCGGGTTCCGGCCGACTCTTCATCGAAATCAAGGGCCACGTCTTCGCCGGTATCGGAAGATGGGTGCATGAAAAATACCCGGGTAAGTTTCTTGCCTTTAAAATCCCGGGCAATTTTATCCTTAAGATCCTGCGGCATTTCATCAGGAAGATCGTCCCGGGAAAACTCTTTCTTTTCCAGTAAGATATCAGCGATCGACAAATCAGCCGCATTCATGAACTTGAGAAGCTTCTTTTTTTTCTTTACATCTTCACATTCGCTAATACTGAATCCAGGATGGATGCTTTCTCCTTGACCAATCACGACCAGCTTGTGGTCAAACCAGTTG
>JAHJRK010000579.1 GCA_018830925.1 Pseudomonadota bacterium | reverse complement strand
TATTCCGCCAATCTTGCGCCTTTTGCGGACTGCCTTGTACCATGTCTTTCAAAGCATAACTATCTTGATTTTCTTGAGCATGCTCCGGGAATCAGGATGATAGAGCTTGGTTATGACAATGAAATCGGCAGGGTTATTTCCAGATTAAGAGCATTGAAATCGGGGCTTATAATCTCAGCGGGTGTTCCTTTAAACAGTGAAGCCGCATCCCGTGCGGTTGATCTTGCCGGGTGCGGAGCGGATACGATTCATTTTTACGCGGATGCGCGGGGGCGGGAACTCGATTCTGAAAACCCACGGTTCATAAAGGAGATGATAAGAGAGGTTCATCTCAGGCTGGTCGGCAAACTTATAAGAAACAGGGTAAACCTGATTTTCTCCGGCGGGATAGCAATGGCCGAGCATGTGGCGAAGGCGATTATATGCGGAGCAGACGGTGTCACCATCGACATCCCCCTTCTGATCGCGCTCGAATGCCGCCTCTGTTATCAGTGCAAAGACGGCAAGGCCTGCCCCGTTAAGATCGGCGAAATAAACCCGGACTGGGGGAAACAGAGGATAATAAACCTTGTCGGCGCATGGCGGAACCAGCTGATTGAGGTTATGGGTGCCATGGGCATCCGCGAAGCGAGAAGGCTGCGGGGTGAAGTCGGCCGCTCCATGTGGTTCGAGGATCTGGAAAGGGAGAATTTTGGTCCTATTTTCGGTGAAAAAAAAGTATCGGGGCTGGTATAAAAGATGAAAAACAGAAAAAAGAAGAATATGTTGCCGGAGACAAGGGTTACACCCTCCCGGTTCAGAAATACAATAGGCAAGTACACCGTCAGAAGAAACTCCCGCTGCATTTCATGCGGTCTCTGTGCGAAGCTTTGCCCGTATGGGGTGCATCAAAGATATGAGAACTTCAACAAACCGCTTCGCCCCGTTGAACATAAATGTATAGGATTCAAGTGCAGGGAAAATGACTTTTTTTGCATAGACCGGTGCCCGGAACAGGCCCTGACTCTGAATCTTAATCCGATTCTGGATACGCTCGGCGATTACCGCTGGACGGATGAAATGCTGATTGCGCACTGGGAGATGGCGGAAACCGGGAATCTTCCGGTAGTTGACCTAGAATACAGTCTCGGAAATTCGGGCGGAGGTTTCGATAAAATCAGGTTTAAGTTGACGAATACGGAGAGTTGCTCAGGTCCTGCTGATGAGGATATCGACATGAGTGTTCTTTTGAACAAACGCGGCGACGGTCGCCCGGATAAAACGATATCGATGCCATGTTATGGCGGCGGGATGTCATTCGGTTCAACCGCCTTAAATGTCATAGTCGGAAGGGCCAGGGCGGCAAAACGTCTCAACACCCTGACCTGTACGGGCGAGGGCGGGTACCCCGAGGAATTTGTGCCCTACGCGGACCATGTTATCACACAGGTTGCCACAGGTCTGTTCGGCGTTTGTGAAAAAACAATACAGTGTGCGCCGGTTGTCGAGTTCAAATACGCCCAGGGCGCAAAGCCTGGACTAGGGGGCCATCTGCTGGGGGATAAGGTAACACCCAAGGTGGCGGCAATGCGGGAAACCGTAGTGGGTAACGCCCTTTTTTCGCCCTTTCCGTTCCACAGCGTTTACTCGGTTGAAGACCACAAAAAGCACGTAGACTGGGTTAAGGAGATCAATCCGCGCGTTCTGGTGTCGGTGAAAGTGTCTACTCCCTCGGATGTGGATATGGTTGCGGTCGGGAGTTATTATGCAGGCGCACATATCGTGCATATAGATGGAAGCTACGGCGGAACAGGAGCCGCGCCGGATATCGCGAAGAAGAATATTGCAATGCCGATTGAGTACGCAATACCTAAAGTTCACAAGTTTTTAACCGACGAAGGAGTCCGGGATAAAGTCTGTCTTATCGCAAGCGGAGGGATAAGAAACGGCATGGATGTCGTAAAGGCGATAGCGCTTGGCGCAGACGGGGTAGTTATCGGAACAGCCGAGTTGGTCGCGCTCGATTGCGTACGCTGCGGAAACTGCGAAAGCGGCCGGGGATGCGCCCGCGGCATAGCAACCACGGACTATGAACTTGGCGAAATAATAACCGAAGAGTGGGCGGAGAACCGTATCGTAAATATGTACAGCGCATGGCGGAAACAGTGGTGCCGGATATTAAGGCAGTTCGGCATGAAAAGTATCCGTGAACTTGTCGGTCGCAGCGATCTGCTGGTTCACCTCGATTATCTGGAAGAAAGCGAAAGAATGAAATATCAGGCCGCGCCGAATATTAAGCTGGTGATCTGATAACCGGGAAATAACTCGATAATAAAGGGGTGAGGCGTAAGGCGTTAGGCGAAAGTGAAAAGTAAAAAGGTGGTTTTTCAACTTTCACTTGACCCCTCGAATCCTCGAATCCTTGAACCCTATTTAAACAGGCTGGGTCGGGGTATAAAAAGTCTCAAAAAAGCATAAGGGATAAAAGGTGATAATGCATAAGAACATGGAAACAATCATCAACAAAATTCTTGCCGGCAGAGCAAAGCTGCCGCAGGGAAACATATCTTCAAAAAAGGCCGCGGAAGAAGGCGGGTGCGGGGTTACAGGATTCATCTCTTCGATTCAGGTCGGCGGACGCCACATATTCGAGCCTTCGGTCCAGATGCACAACCGGGGCAACGGCAAGGGAGGCGGCATCGCCGCTGTCGGGCTTTCTGCGAAGAGCCTCGGAGTTACGCAGGATGTTCTTGACACGCAATACATGCTCCAGATTGCCCTGCTCGACCCTGAAGCGCGCAGGGATGTTGAAAAAACGAGTATTGAACCGTATCTTGAAATCAGCAATGGCGGGAAGATACCGGCTGTGGACGATTACCGTGACATCGCAGGCCTTGAGGTCAGGCCTCCTGACGTCTGGCGCTATTTTGTCAGGGTTAAACGAGATGTGCTCGACCGATTTATCTGGGATAACGGATTACAGGATATCAGCCCGCAGAAGGCGGAAGACGAATATATCTATCGAAACACATATCTTCTGAACCAGGCGTTTTATGCTTCCCTGGGAGAGAAAAAGGCATTTGTACTTTCCCATGGCCGCAACCTCATGATCCTTAAAATTGTAGGATATGCGGAGCAGGTCGCACAGTATTACCTGCTGGATGACTTCAAGGCGCACGGATGGATCGCCCACCAGCGGTATCCTACCAAGGGGCGCGTATGGCATCCGGGCGGAGCACATCCGTTTATCGGAATGGATGAAGCCCTTGTTCACAACGGCGACTTTGCCAACTACCATGCAGTCAGCGAGTATCTGAAACAGAACAACATATTCCCGCAGTTTCTGACTGACACGGAAGTATCTGTGCTGATGCTCGATCTGCTGAACCGGACGTACGGATATCCGATGGAGTATATTATTGAGGCGATGGCGCCGACAACCGAACACGATTTTGACCTGTTGCCTCCCGCAAAACAGCAGATATACAGGCATATCCAGTCGAACCATATGCACAGCTCGCCTGACGGGCCGTGGTTTTTCATAATTGCCCGCAATGATTTTTATAACAAGGCTTTTCAGCTTATCGGCATAACGGATACGGCTATGCTGCGCCCGCAGGTTTTTGCCCTGCAGGAAGGCGAAGTCCAGATAGGGCTCATATGTTCCGAAAAGCAGGCAATAGACGCAACGCTCCAGAGTCTTGCAAAGGAAGACGACCGCTTTTGCCCGGTTGCCGACAAATACTGGAATGCGCGGGGCGGGAGCGCCACCGACGGCGGCGCCTTTATCTTCACGGTAAAGGATGACGAAAACGGCGCAGGCAAAAAAGAGCTGGTCTGCACAAACAAGTTCGGCGAGGCAATCAAACTGCCGGGGAAACAGGCTCATTACAGAATGACGCCGGATATCAGGCCGCCTGCAGACGCAGACGGAGTTTCAAAAGCGATCCGGGACTGTTTTGCTGCTAAAGAGCCTGCCACCGGAGCCTCTTTTTTCGTAAAAAATATCGCCGGCTGGGATTATGAAACTTTAAGATATGCATGCGCGGAGCTCACAGAGCTTTCCGGCCGAAGCGATGACAAGATGTCAAAAGCGATCGGGATACTGACATATCTTAATGACTGCCGGTATCCGCTGGGTCTTAAAAAACGCGGTTCTGTGCTCAATATGGTAAGAAGCAGCCTTGACTCTGTTTTTGCTTCAGCAGCCGGTATAAGTGGTAAAGGCTCCGGGCGATACAGGCATATCGACTGGAATACCCGCGCTGAATTAAGGGCACCCAAAAAGACTGAGAAGGTCCTGATAATAAATGCCCGGGAATTTCCCCCTGAAGGCGATGATTGCGATGCGCGCCTTATCTGTGCCGCGCATAAACTCGGCTGGAAGAAATTTATCTGCTACGGGTACAGGGGGCAGCGGTTTACCGGCTGCGGCCTGGGTGAAGCCGCGGACGGTGTCAGGATAGACGTTTACGGGAGTTCCGGCGACTATCTGGCTTCCGGCATTGACGGCCCGGAATTATATGTGCACGACAATGCGCAGGATCAGCTTGGCCAGATAATGAAAAGAGGAAAGCTTGTAGTGTACGGCGATGTCGGGCAGACATTCATGTACGGGGCAAAGGGAGGAGATGTCTTTGTAATGGGAAATGCGGCCGGACGTCCGTTGATAAACGCGGTAGGTCATCCGCGTGTCGTCATCAACGGGACCTGCCTTGATTAC
>JAHJRK010000171.1 GCA_018830925.1 Pseudomonadota bacterium | reverse complement strand
TTTATCTCGACCGGGAGAATCCTTCCGCCCCGCTCAATGAGGAGATCAACCTCGACTCCATTGCTGTCGCGCCAGAAATACAGACTGGGGCTTTCCCCGCTATTTAGGAATGATTTCATCACCTCTGCAACAACAAATGTCTCAAAAAGGCTGCCCCTCAGGGGGTGCGTCTCAATCTGCTCTGGTATCTGGATGCCCAGCAGCCAAGACGCAAGACCAACATCGTAAAAATAAAGCTTCGGCGCCTTGACCAACCGTTTGTTGAAGTTAGCGTAATAAGGACGGAGCTGGAACACAATGTAACTGGCTTCAAGCACCGATACCCAGGCCTTGGCGGTGTTGTGGGTGATGCCGCACTCGGCTGCAAGAGCGGAATAGTTCAAGAGTTGTCCGGTGCGACCCGCACAAAGTCGAACAAATCGCTGGAATGTCTCCAGTTCCTGTACCTTGAGAACTTGTCGGACGTCGCGCTCCAGATATGCCGCTACATAGGCGCCAAACCACGCTCGGACCTGCACGTCGCGATCATAAAGCGGCGGGTATCCACCAGTAAATAACATCCGGCCTGTATCCAGAGGTTGTTTGCCCGCCTTAGCCAATTCATCGAATGAAAAAGGGAGCAACTCCACAAAGGCTGTTCTTCCTGCAAGGGATTGGGTGATTCCGGACATCAACCCGAATTGCTGAGATCCCGTCAGGACGTAAAGACCCATGCGCCCGTCGGCATCGACTTTGGATTGAAGATAAGAAATTATGTCGGGGCAGCGCTGCACTTCGTCGATAACCGCGCCATCGGGAAAGCGCTCCAAAAAAGAGCGCGGGTCCTCCCGGGCGGCAAGGCGAACATCCGGATCTTCCAGAGATGCATAAGGCCGGTCGGGAAAAACGACCTTCGCCAGCGTTGTTTTGCCTGACTGGCGCGGCCCGGTGATGGTTACAATGGGAAATCCTCTTAGAAGGGAATGGATAATGGATTCAGCGTTGCGTTTGATCATGAAGAATTAAATACCCGCGCTTATGCATATTGTCAAACATTTTCTCAATTAGCATAGTCCAATCGAGGAAACGAGAAACATAGTTACGCTAAAAAATATCTGAAATAGCCTGTAGGCTGAAAGCTGTTAAGGTTTTTCGTAAGAACCGGTTTTAAAACCGACTTGAAACCGATCTGCTTTATGTTATCTTGAACGTTTCTCCTGCAGCCATCTATCTGCGTTCATCTGTGTGAATATGTGGCTGAATAGTTACAATGTCATTGTCCGGTATCTGTTAAGTTCTTGAAGCTCTCTACCGGTGAAAACTCAGATATTTCTCATTTTTTCTTCTTTTTTATCGTGTGCTTGAACTTCAAAACCGCAAAGTTCAGCTCGATGGATGTCTCTGAATCGCTCGTTTGCAAGTCGTCATCAAAGATACCGGCGATCAATTCCCCGCTTCTCTGCATAAGTGCCTTCTGATCAGCTTTATCTTTAACAATCGATAACTCCTGAATGCTTCTTGATAGATGTCTGATTTTTGCAAAAGTCTCGATGATAGCCAGGGTGGCTTGAACTGCCTGCGGACTTTTGAGGATGGTGGCCAGCATATACAAGCCTTTTTCGGGGAAGGCCTTCGGATTAACCGTAGAATGCTTCAGCTTATTGAACCGGTGGAAATTTTCCACCAGTTCACTTTTTTCCGGTTTTGAGAGCTCAATAACATACCCCGCGGGAAATTTGTCTGGATTATTGGTCACAGCTTTATTAATATCCCTCGTCTCAACCCCATAGATTTGAGCGACATCGCTGTCCAGCAGAACACTCTCGCCTCGCAACTCAACAAGTAAAGGTTTAAGATTCTCGAATTTCATCGTATCACTCATATCAGTCATCCTTTTCATAATTTTTTTATGCGCCCTGCCTCAAGACTTCATCCCAACGCATAGGAGAGATGCCGGCACAGTGTCGTTTGGTGAGACCTTTGCACAACTATCCGAAAATTCTTTTTCAGCAACTTCTTTTTACTTCCCATAATCATAATATAATGTTTTAGTGTTGGGATTTGGATTTTGGGTTAAAAGCAGAAGCAGAAACGAAAAGCTGTGTTGAGTTTTGAATCGGTTATCTTCCGATTCTAATGTAGGTAAAACCCAGCTTTTTCATCTCAGCCGGATCATAAATATTTCTTCCGTCAACGATGACTGGTTTTTTTAACAGCGATTTTATAACCTTCATGTCAGGATTCCTGAACTCATCCCACTCCGTGGCAACAATGAGAGCGTCGCAACCACGGATCGTTTCATACGGATCATTAAAAAATGCGACGTCTTTTAAAACTTTTTTAGCGTTTTCAGTTGCAACAGGATCAAATGCGTTTATTTTCGCACCCAGTTTCTGAAGCTCTTCGATTATCTTAAGTGAAGGAGCCTCCCTTATATCGTCGGTTTTAGGCTTGAATGAAAGCCCCCATATGGCTATAGTGGCGCCGTTTATAGGCAGAACTGATTTAAGCTTTTCAACCACAACAATCTTCTGCTTTTCATTTATCCTGTGAACGGCCTCAAAGAGGTCTGCGTCACAACC
>JAHJRK010000170.1 GCA_018830925.1 Pseudomonadota bacterium | reverse complement strand
GTATAAATATTCTTTCTGGAAGTATTTGAAACTTGCGTCGGTGAAATATATCTTCCCGTCGGAGGCTATGTCGAGATGATCGGTAAACCTGAATGGAGTCTCTTCCGCTCCTGTAACAAGGACGGTAATATTCCGTGCTGCGTCAATCGATAGGAGCCCTTTATAAGCATCAGCTACGATGAGATTTCCGGAGGCATCGAAGGCAAGACCCAATGGTCGTCCGCCTGTTTCAGCAAAAACTTCAATGCTTCCGTCTTTTAGGATGCGTACGATTTTTCCGTCCTGTGTTCCACCGTATAATCTTCCTTCCGAGTCTATCACGACATCCTCAGGCCCGTTGATTTTGCCCTTTGCAATAAGTGCGGCTTTTGCAAGCTCGTTGTTTTGTGCAAGTATTCCGGATAGTTCAGGCTTTTTTGCGGGAGTGTACGCGACAGGGTCGATTTTTGTCGGCCAGAACAGAAGATAGCCGAGAAGCGCCGCAGCAATCACAAGAATGGGTATGAATAATTTTTTCATCATCCGCCCCCTTCAGAAAAATTTAAAATGTGCCGATTGGGTAGCCGGTTGCCCTGTAATTATCCTTTGTAAAGAGCCTCAGTTTATTGTAACATATTGTATCACCATAAGAAAAAAGAGAGCAAGAGATAATATAAATAATACTGGTCCCATGATCAGTTCGGGGGAAAGGAGAGAAACGGTATGAATAAAATCAGGATTGATACTAATGGTGTTTTTTTATACCCGATGCCGATGGTACTTGTAGGCGCTCTTGTCGAAGGTAAAGCAAATTTTATGGCTGTTGGCTGGGCGTCAAGGGTAAATTTTAAACCCCCTTTATTTGCCGTTGCATTAGGCCATCATCATACAAATAAAGGAATTGAGGAAAACGCAGAATTCAGCATTAATATTCCGGGTGTTCAGCTGATTGAGAAAACCGATTATTGCGGACTGGTTTCAGGCAGTAAAACAGATAAATCTGAAGTTTTTGATGTTTTTTATGGCGAATTAAAGAAGGCTCCGTTGATTGCAGAATGCCCGATCTGTATATCATGTACCGTATTTAATACAGTTAAACTGCCGTTTGACACGCTTTACATAGGAGAGCCGAAAGAAATATTTACAGAAGAAAAATATTTGACTGACGGAAAGCCGGATATAAAAAAAATCAATCCGTTTACATTGTCAATGCCTGACAATAATTACTGGTCTGTCGGGGAGAATCTCGGCAAGGCATGGAGTATAGGAAAAGGTTTAAAGAAATTATGATTAATAAATTGCCAGTATCATTTATTATGAGACCGGGGCCCTTTGGTGAATTCGTTCTGTTCTGGGCGGATTATGAAGGGCAGCCTAAAGTCTGCCGGGTTTTGCTTTCGAAACCCGGTTTGCCGGCTGAAGAGGCGGTCAAAAAACAATGTCCCGGAAAAGAATCATCAGGTTGCGGAGAAATCAGCAAGATTGCAGATGAGATTGAAGCTTTTCTGCTGGGTGAGGATGTGAGCTTTTCCCTTGATAAAATCCGGTTTGATACCTGCACGGTTTTTCAGCAGGAGGTATTGCGGGCTGAGCATGGAATACCCCGCGGATATGTGAGCACATACAAGCGGATTGCCGGGCATCTGGGGAGGCCGACAAGTGCTCGGGCCGTCGGAACAGCTTTGGCTACGAACCCCTTTCCAATAATAATACCGTGCCATCGGGCAATACGTTCCGACGGAAGGCTCGGGGGATACCAGGGAGGGCTTGGCATGAAGAGAAAACTGCTTGAAATGGAAGGGGTCGATATTGCGGATACCGGGTGCGTCTCAACACTTAAATATTTCTATTGAAGGCAGAATAGATTGACGCTCCCGGCCGCCACCGTATTTAATTTATAATGTATTCATTTTCGAGGAGGAAAACCAGGATGCCCTTTGTAAACATCAAAATAACAAATGAAGGAGTGACTCCGGAAAAGAAGGCCGACCTGATTAAAGGCGTCACAAAACTGCTTTGTGATCTTCTGGGAAAGAATCCGCAGACAACAGTTGTGGTTATCGAAGAGGTTGAAACGGACAACTGGGGAATCGGCGGGGAGACGGTTACTGCCAGGAGAAAACGTGGTCAGTGACACCTACTGGCCGATTAAAGGCCGAAAGGAGGCTGTAAATCTCCGATGATTTACAGCCTCAAAAGTGAGAATCATTGATTAAATGATCCGGGCGTCTTAGTACCGGTAGTATTCAGGTTTGAACGGCCCTTTGACCGATAAGCCAAGATAATCGGCCTGGTCTTTTGTAAGCTTTGTAAGTTTTGCGTTAAGCCGCGGAAGATGGAGGCGGGCTACCTCTTCATCGAGAGTCTTCGGAAGAGTATAAACCTTCTTTTCATGCTTTTTTGCCGCAAGCTCTATCTGAGCAAGGCACTGGTTTGTAAAGCTGCTGCTCATGACAAAGCTCGGGTGTCCTGTTGCGCACCCGAGGTTTACAAGCCTTCCTTCCGCAAGCAGAATTATGGAACGTCCGGATTTTAATATCCACTTGTCAACCTGCGGCTTGATGGGGATTTTTTTGCATCCTGGAGTATTTAAGAGGTAACTCGTCTCAACCTCGCTGTCGAAATGGCCTATGTTGCAGATGATGGCTTCGTCTTTCATCATCTCCATGTGTTCGCCGGTTATTACATCACAGCAGCCTGTCGCAGTTACAAATATATCTCCGAGAGAGGCAACTTCTTTCATGGTAAGAACAGCATATCCTTCCATGGCTGCCTGGAGAGCGCATATTGGATCGATTTCAGTTATCACGACACGGGCTCCGAAACCTCGCATCGACTGGGCGCATCCTTTTCCGACATCGCCGTAACCGCAGATGACGACCATTTTGCCCGCGATCATTACATCGGTTGCGCGCTTTATTCCGTCCGCAAGGGATTCTCTGCATCCGTAAAGGTTGTCGAATTTTGATTTTGTAACCGAATCATTTACATTGAATGCTGGAAAGAGAAGCTGCCCGGTTTTCGCAAGATGATAAAGCCTGTGGACCCCGGTTGTGGTTTCTTCAGAAACGCCGCGGATTTTTGATGAAATTTCAGTCCAGAAATTCGGATCTCTTTCATAGCTCTTCTTCAGTCTTTTAATAAGGCATTTCATGTCAGGGGATGCATACTCTTTTCTCAGGATTGACGGGTCTTTTTCAACCATCACTCCCTGGTGAATATAAAGAGTGGCGTCACCGCCGTCATCCACTATCAGATCAGGGCCTGTCCCATCAGGCCATATAAGCGCCTGTTCGGTGCACCACCAGAATTCTTCAAGCGTTTCGCCTTTCCAGGCAAAGACCGCGGCAGATCCTTTCTTTGCGATTGCAGCAGCCGCATGATCCTGTGTGGAAAATATGTTGCATGTTGCCCACCGGATATCCGCGCCGAGAGCTTTTAACGTGTCGATAAGCATGGCCGTCTGAATGGTCATGTGGAGACTTCCCATGACCTTCAATCCTTTGAGCGGTTTTTTGTCGCCGAATTTTTTTTGGATTGCCATAAGTCCGGGCATCTCTTTTTCCGACAACTCCATCTCCTTTATGCCCAGTCCGGCAAGTGAAATATCGGCTACTTTATTAGGAAGTGAGAGATCAAGCTCCATGAAAGCCCCTGTTTTTTTCTTCTTAACTGAAACAAGCATGTTCTACTCCTGTTTTATAATCCGGCCTTTTCCCTCAGGATCTCGGCCATGTTTGTTTTTTCCCATGAAAATTCGGGTTCGTTCCTGCCGAAATGTCCGTATGCCGCGGTTTTCTTGTAAATCGGCCTCAGAAGGTCAAGATATTCAATAATTGCTGCAGGCCTTAAGTCGAAAACCTCGTTAATTATCTCGGTTACCCGCTGCTTCGGAACAAGGCCCGTCCCCTTGAAGTCAATCATTATCGATACAGGTTTTGCCACGCCGATAACATATGCAATCTGTATTTCGCATCTTTTCGCAATGCCGGAGGCCACGATGTTTTTTGCTATGTGCCTTCCCATGTAAGATGCGCTCCTGTCCACCTTGGAGGGGTCTTTGCCTGAAAAGCATCCGCCGCCGTGGCTCCCCTGCCCGCCGTAAGTATCGACTATGATTTTCCGGCCCGTAAGACCGCAG
>JAHJRK010000169.1 GCA_018830925.1 Pseudomonadota bacterium | reverse complement strand
TAGTAGATCAAGTTCTGAATCGAGTGCCAATTGTCCGGCCCGTTTCCGGTCATGGATGCTGGTTCCAATAGCCTTAATCTTGCCTTCCTGTTTAAGTTTCAACAATGAATCAACAATGCCCTGGCTGTAAATTGATGTCCGTCCGAGCCACCCCAGTTTGAAAATATCAAGATAATCGGTATTTAATTCGCGAAGAGCTTTTTCAACACTCTGGCGTATCTGCCAGCCGAAGAATCCCCAGCCAAGCAGGGCAACCACATTCTTCTCTCTGTTTTTTCTGATTACATCCTTAATCCCTGCTGTAACTTTTTTAAAACTGGCCCCCCAGACCCAGTAATTGGCTCCATGCTCTGCGGCCCATTCGACATCAGAAGAATCCATTCCGTAATTGCCGGCAATACCCATTCTGAATACCTGCTTCTCAATCACAGGTAAAATACAAAAGGAAAAATCACTTTTAATACTGTTGTGTTCCGTGGTCATTGAGGTTTCCGATAAATGTACTTAATATTTAAGATCCGGTTCTGAAAACATCTGTTCTTCGAATTTCTTATTCTTTATTTCAAAATTCATATAAAATCAAATATGTTCTATTGATGGCCTGCGTAAAATGTGTTTAATATCGGAAAAAGCGTGTTACTTCTAGTTTGTAATTTTTTGCGGATCACCTCCAAAAAAGTTGATGATCCTATGAGGATTCAAGGGTTCAAGTGATTCGAAGTGAAGCATCAGCAAGGAAAATACCATGGGATGGATAACAAAAACTTTCAGGATTTGGACCCCGCTCCTTGTACTTTCCACCTGCCTCATCCTTGCCGGATGTGAAGGTACCGACAGCCGTGAAAAGGTGGATGACACGGTCAAGGAACTCAGCGGGCAGAAAAACATCGAACGCTTTGACCAGATGAAAAAAGATATCGACAAAATAGAGAAACAGCAGGCAGATCGTTTGAAAGAACAGGAATGATTTTGGCTGAAATGAGTCGTCACGATAAAAACGAGCAATTTCAACCCCGGGGATCGGTTTAGTATATCCTGATGAACTTTGATTTTGCCGGTTTTATTTGCTATAGAGATATACATCTATTTTGACTGAAGATATGTACCGCAATAATATATTCGGCAGCAACGATATCTTCCGGTTATTAAAAAATATATTGAAATCTAACGAAAAATGAATAAAATATGTTTCAGAGGTGAAAAATGAATAAGTTATTTACTGCAATCGTACATAGAGAAGACAACTTATATGTTGCAGAATGTCCTGAAACCGGTACAGCAAGCCAAGGAATAACCGTTGAAGATGCTGTAAAAAATTTACAAGAAGCTACTGAATTATACCTTGAAGAATTTCCATTAACAAAAACGCAACATCCTTTCCTTACAACCTTTGAGGTGGCTGTTAATGCCTGAACTTCCCCATGTCTCAGGTAATAACGCTATCAAAATCTTTGAAAGTTTAGGATTTAAAATTGTGCGACAAAGAGGGAGTCACGTGGTTTTACGAAAGGATAACAAAGGTTGTGTTGTTCCGATCCATAAAGAACTTGCCATAGGTACTCTCAGAAGTGCAATTAAACAGGCTGGAATTACAACTGAAGAATTTATAAAGGCCTATAAAGACAGCTGACATTTATATTGCCTTAAAACCCTGTCAGCATTCATTACATGATACGATCGTTGACGATTTCACTTCCATGACCCGCGGATCTCCGGCAAGCTCTTCAGTTTTTACAGCATCTTTTATGCATAATCACTAACAATGGGCAGGACTTTAATAAATAGAAGGCTATAATATAATATGAAATTATCATCAGAACTTCAGGAGCAAATACTTGCAAGGACAAACAAGATCCCGATCGTTGATACGCTGCAAATCAAAATCGTCTCCCTTTCCGACGGGTATTGCGAAACGGTCGTACCGAGAAAATTAAGTTATGACGGAGTCTTCGAATCGTTCCATGGCGGATTATTGATGACTATTGCAGACAGCACGGCCTGCTTCGCCATCTTCACAAAAACAGGACCCTTTGTCAAATTGACCACTACCGATATGAACATACGTTTTCTATCCCCCTGCTTAAGCGACGTTACCGCAAAAGCAAATGTGATAAAGATAGGCCGCACCTTATGCCCGGTTGCGGTTGACCTTTTTGATGCGGCCGGCAAGCATGTCGCGGTTGCTCAGGTTAATTATATAATATTGGATAACCTTCCTGTAAACGACCTCTGACATCAATTTGAACGGTTGAAAAGTGTCGCCGCTCCTATTAAGGTTTAAATTGAATTTATTTTTTGACAAAGAGAATTAATCAATATGCGCATTATTTATAAGCAGGTATTATTGTTTCTTTATATTTTTCTTGTTGCCTTAAATGCCGGAGCGGCTCCTCCGGAACTATTTACTTTCAATTATCCTGATTTTCCCTTAATTCCTGCCGGGCCGGTAACTTTCTGCAAAGAAAGGGTTCCTCTTGAAATACAGGATGTAAAAGAGCGCTTCGAAAGAGAGATGCTTATCTCCGCAGGAGACCGGGTGCAGGTTTTTTTGTGGCTCAAGCGCTCCCGCCGCTATTTACCTCATATCGAACAGGCACTAAAAGAAAACGGCATGCCTGACGATTTAAAGTACGTAATAGTCGCGGAAAGCGCGCTGAAACCGCACGCAATATCAAATAAAGGGGCTGTCGGCTACTGGCAGTTTATTTTTGAAACCGGCCAGAATTACGGGCTTACTATTAACGGAAATAAAG
>JAHJRK010000168.1 GCA_018830925.1 Pseudomonadota bacterium | reverse complement strand
CCCATGAAAAGCGTTGGTATGGCAAAGTATATGAAGAACAACGTGCCCGGCATGGATGTTCCGGACGAACTGATAAAGCGCCTCCAGGGAGTCGACAAGAAACTGCAGGCCGATGAGGGCATTAAAATAGCCTGCGAGCAGATCGAGGAATTCAAGCAGATGAAAGGAGTTGCGGGCGTTCATCTCATGGCAATAGAATGGGAACACAAAGTTCCGGAGATTGCCGAACGCGCTAAGATGCTGCCGAGACCGGTGGTGTAGAGATCGTCGTTCGTGAATCGTAGATCGTGGATGGTGAATCGTGAATCGATCAACGAAACCCGATGTCCGGCATTCGAAATTCGGAATAATCACACAACGGCACGAAGTCTCGAAGAATAATGAATATCTTTCGTGGAGAACTCCATATGCCAGGGAATCCTATTTTACCTTCCGGGTCGCCGGCATCAATAACAGAGATAAAAACCTGATCTTGTTAAAATCAGGATATGCACCGACACCTATGCGGATCTTATCCTGGTCCACATCTTTTATCATAGTCCCGAGCAGCCTGTCCCATATTGAAAAAATCGTTCCATAATTACTGTCTCTTTCTCTTATTATGACCGAATGGTGTATGCGGTGCATTGAGGGAGGTACAAAAAGCAGCCAGTACCATCTTTCAAACCTCCCCGGGAGACTGAGACTGCTGTGCTGGAACTGTGCTGCCGCCATGACAATCACATCAAATACCACAATGCCTGTAATATCCGCACCCAGAAGCAGGATAACAGATGCCTTTATCAGGGCGGATATGGCAAGTTCACCGAAATGGAATCGTGTGGCCGTCGAGACGTCCATATTCAGATCGCTGTGATGAACCCTGTGGAATCTCCAGAAAAAAGGAACAACATGGTTCAGAAGGTGCCATATATAAAGAAGAAAATCCATTATTATTACGGTCAGAAAAAGCTTGATGAGATAGTGAAACGGGAAAATGTGAAAAAGCCCGGTCTTAACTCTGCCGGTATATGCAAGGGCGGCTGAAACAACCGGTGCAAAAGAGAGCATGAGCAGAATGTTGTTCAAAAGAGTTATGCCGAGATTGTCGAGCCATCTCCTGATCTTCGATAAAACGGGTTTTCTGTATGGCCTTAAAACTTCGAAGATAAAAAAGAGAACAAGTTCTGAGACATAAAAAATCATTCTGACAAGAGACGGATTGATTTCAGCCTGGCTCACGGAAGATACCCCTTCTTCTTTTATAACTTTCAGTAAGTTAGTAGCTCTTATAGCGCAGCAGGTATTGTCAGCGCAACATGAAAAAATAACGGCAAGACTTTACCAGAGCATTCCGGTGGTTTCGGGCAGATCGGTTAATACCCTTATATTGGTTAGATTAAAGAGCACTATTGCAAATGATTATCAATTCGTATAAATATCAAATGTCTTGCAATATGATAAACGATGCAATGACGAAAACCCCTTTTAAACAGGTTCCGGACTCCCCTCCTGAGGCCGGCTCCGCTGCGGCGGATTTTCACGGGAGTGGTTGGCTTCTTGCGATTGCACAATTGAAGCTCCCCGCCGCAGAGCGGACGGGGAATCTTCGACCGCAAGGAATATAATCTGTTTTTAATTTGCTCACTAACCCCGCCGCAAGTCCTCCCGCCATACTTATTGGCGGGACCTTCGGCGGGAATACGCTCGCTGTTTCGGTTCAATTAAAACATACCTGCTTATCAGACTGTTAACGAGACCTTAAGGGTGGTCAGGGGAATTTATGAAGCATAGATATCTGTTCGGATTGCTGATTGCTGCGGTAGGTGTCTGCCTCTATATTTTTCAGGTTATTTATACAGAGGTTAAAGAGAAAACAATCGCCGATTTAAATTCAAGGCAGCTTATTCACGCGCGTCAGGCCGGGAGAGGGATAGAATACTTTTTCAGCGATTTGATAACATTTCTTACAAGGGTTTCCGAATCAGGCCACATCATCTCTTTTGACGATCAGGGCAGAAAAGAACTGGACTTTGCCTTAAAGACCAGCGGGCAGGGAATAAAAGCGATTACCCGTGTGGATGAAACGGGCAGAATTCTTTATACGCTTCCATATGACGGGAGTGCTATCGGGAAGGATATCTCTTATCAGAAACATATCCGGGAAATAAGGATGACCCGAAAACCCGTTGTAAGCGATGTGTTCACTGCTGTTCAGGGCTACGATGCAGTAGCTTTACATGTGCCTGTATTCAAAGGAAACGAGTATCGCGGGACGCTCGCTGCTCTTATCGATTTTCAGGCCATTTCAAAGAAGTTTCTCGAAGATATCATTATCGGCGAAACCGGTTACGCCTGGATGACAAGCAAAGACGGAATCGAACTCTATTGTCCTGTGCCGGGGCATACCGGAAAATCCATTTTTGAAAACTGGAAAGACTTTCCCACCGTTATTTCCATGGCAAAGGAGATGTTGAAAGGGAGTCAGGGTGTCACCACATATACTTTTGATCAAATCAGGGGCCTGAAAACAGAAACCGTCAGGAAGCATGCCGTATACCTGCCTGTCAAAATCGGAGATACTTTCTGGACAATAGTTGTTGCATCGGGTGAGGATGAAGCTCTGGCATCTCTGAAAAGCTTCAGGAATAAACTCATTTTTGTTATAGGTCTGCTTCTATTGGGCAGCGCTGTTTTTTCCTTTTACGGCATGAGAGCACGGGGAATTATCCTTGAAGCGGCAAAGCGGCAGAAAACAGAGTAGGCGCTGCGTAAGAGCGAGGAACGCTACCGAGATCTTGTGGAAAATGCGACAGACCTGATTTCTACCCACGACCTGAAAGGAACCGTGCTTTCGGTAAACGACGTTGCAGCAAAGGCCATGGGCTTTGCTGCTGAAGAGATTGTGGGGCTGTGCATTCCCGACATGCTGCCGCAAGCCCGCCGGAACGAGTTTGCCGATTATATCAAGACTATTCAGCGCGACGGAACTGCATCCGGTATCTTTAAGATCGTTACTCGGGACGGAGAAGATGGCTACTGGGAGTACTGCAACACACTGCGCGTGGAGGGCGTGCCGGAGCCTGTGGTGCGGGGTATGGCCCGGGATGTGGCCGGGGAGGTTCTGGCGAAGCGGGCTCTTAAGAAGAGTGAAAAGCGTTATCGTCTGCTGTTTGAACGAAACCTGGCCGGCGTTTACCGCACTTCAATAGACGGCAGGCTTCTCGATTGCAACGACGCGCTTGCAAGGATTTATGGCTACGACTCGCGCGATGAAGCCATGCAGCATCCTGTCGTGGACTTCTACGTCAGCCCGGAGGCCCGGGAGGATTTTGTTGCTGCAATTCAGGCGGGGGTGACGCTAAATGGTATAGAAATCCGTGGGCGCCGGAAGGACGGCAGTTTGATCTGGCTGCTGGAGAGCGCCAGCCTGGTCCCCGGGCATGATTCTGAATCTGCGGAGATCGAAGGCACGCTCATTGATATCACTAAGCGCAAGCGGGCTGAGGATGCGCTGCGGGAGAGCGAGGAATTGTTAAGGAGCTACCTGGAGAATGCCCCGGACGGTATTTACATGAACGACCTTGAAGGCAACTTCCTTTACGGCAACCGAAAGTGCGAAGAGATCACCGGTTACCGGCGTGAAGAGCTGATTGGGAAAAATCCCCTTGAGTTAAACCTCCTGCCTGAAAAAAGCCTGAACAAAGCCGTACGGTTGCTTCAAGCCAATATAGAGGGCAGATCCGCCGGCCCGGATGAGATTGAGCTGATCCGCAAACAAGGGGAGATTATACCAGTTGAGATAAACACCAGTGTAATTAAACGTATGGGTCAGAGAGTCATCATCGGTTCTGTTCGTGACATCACCGAGCGCAAAAAAATAGAAGAGGAGCTTTTGAAGGCCGACAAACTCGAATCAGTCGGGATTCTCGCAGGCGGCATAGCCCATGATTTCAACAATATCCTGACCTCGATTTCAGGAAATATTTCCCTGGCGAAGATGCATGTGAAATCAGAACATAAGGTTTTCGACCTGTTAAGCGCGGCAGAAACAGCTTCGATGAAGGCCCAGGGCCTGACCGGTCAGTTGCTGACATTTGCCAGGGGCGGCATGCCGGTTAAAGAGACTGCTTCAATTTCAAATCTGATCGAAGAATCATCTCTCGCTGTGTTGCAGGACTCAAAATCCGGATGCGAGTTTTCGATTGCAGAGGATCTCTGGCCGGTTGAGGCAGACACGGGGCAGATAAGCCAGGTCATAGCAATATTGTAATAAATGCAAACCAGGCTATGCCTGAGGGAGAAATTATTCAGGTTACGGCAGAGAATCTTGTTTTAGAAGAAATAAATGAAATGCTGCTCAAGTCGGGAAGGTACATCCATATATCCATAAAAGATAAGGGTACCGGAATAGAAGAAATACATCTTTCAAAGATATTTGATCCTTATTTTACGACAAAAAACAAGGGAAGCGGCCTTGGGCTTGCGGCAGTCTATTCAATAATCAAAAAACACAACGGTCATATTTCCGTGGACTCCTTGTTGGGGGCAGGAACCACGTTTCATATCTATCTGCCGGCTTCCGACAAAGAGATTCCTGTAAAAGAAACTGATCTGATAACGGGGGATGGTAAGATCCTTGTGATGGATGATGACAGGATGCTGAGGGATATGGTGAATGATATGCTGGATGTGCTGGGTTATGAAGCGGAGTTTGCAAAAGACGGCGCCGAAGCGATTGAGATGTATAGTAAAGCGAAAGGATCTGAAAAACCCTACGATGCGGTCATTTTAGATCTGTCTATTCAGGGCGGAATGGGAGGAATAGAAGCCCTGAATAAATTGCTGGAACTCGATCCCCAATTAAAAGCCATTGTCTGCAGCGGTTACTCCGAAAGTCCTGTAGTGTCGAACTACCTTGAATATGGCTTTAAAGGTATGATGACAAAGCCATTTGATTTTCAGACATTGGGCAAAGTGTTGAATGATGTATTGAAAGAGCCGGCGGTCAGGGATCAGGGCCCGGGGGTCAGGGATCAGGAAGGACAAAATATCCATGAGAATCAAAAGTTATCAGGATCTTGAAGTGTGGCAAAAAGCAATGGATCTGGTAGTTTTGTGTTATAAGACAAGTGGGAGTTTTCCCAAAAATGAGGTATATGGCCTTGCAAGTCAGTTGCAGCGTGCTGCCGTATCGATACCTGCAAATATTGCTGAAGGCAGGGAACGGCAACACAGTAAAGAGTTTCTCCAGTATTTATCAATCGCATACGGATCTTTGGCTGAACTGGAAACTCACGTTCATATTGCAAGACGAATAGGCTATATTGAAGAAAACCAATTACACGAAATGTTGGAGAAAACATCTGAGATAGGTAGGATGTTGAATGGCCTGCGGAAGTCAATTGAAAAATAAGATGTCAGGGACCGGGGAACAGGGGTCAGGGAACAGAAGTGGACCTGTGGAAACTGACAACAGACAACCGGCAACCGATCCCTGATAACTGATCCCTGACAACCGGCAACTGGCCCCTGATCCCAGGCCCCTGTAATGGAGGTATGACAAATGACCACTGTAAGTACCAAAAAAGCCTTATTTATTTAGTGTCCATCCGGAAACTGTAACTTATTAAAAAAATATGAAAAACATTGTTTTTTTATGTTGAATTTTATAGCGCATTCTACTATGGTTATTTCACAACACATTGATATTATTAAACACATATCAAATCAAGGAGATAAAATGCGCAGAAAATTCAACCCTCAAATTAATCTCTTCACCTCTACCTCAAGCAATCCGATTTCCAGAGAGCTGAAACAGATTTCTCAGATTCTCGATGCCAATCCCCAGCTTCGTGATCTTATCTACCAAGATCTGG
>JAHJRK010000167.1 GCA_018830925.1 Pseudomonadota bacterium | reverse complement strand
GGAGGTTATGGAAAAGACGGGTTTAAAACGGGTTATCGTCACCAATCTTGTGGATCTGCTCCCGCCCTGGAAACGGTATCTGGGTGTTTTGTTCGATAAAATTCCCAACGGCAAAGTAGATTACAGCACGGGTGTTTACAGGTTCAAATCCCTTTTAAAGCATGCTCCGCTTAAGAGACCGGCAGACATAGATCCCATGCGGGACCTCTCCTACCTGCTTTATACCGGGGGAACAACCGGTTTTCCCAAGGGCGTTCCCGGCAATCACTGTGGTATGACTTCATATGTCAACGATGTTACCAATGATGTGGCCGGCGACCGGCTATTGGAAGGCCGGGATGTCTATATAGCAGTTAATCCGCTGTTTCACATTATGGCCCTCGGGCTCTTCATGTCGATCGGTCTGAACAAGGGAAACGCTACGGTGCTTATGCCCGTTCCCCAGGTTGACGCAATTCTCGAAAGCATTCAGCGCTTTGGCGTCCGATGGATTCTCGGTGTGCCTGCCCTGTACCGGATGATTCTTGATAATGACCGGCTCGATCAATATAAACTCGATTCGCTTCTCTATTGCTTCTGCGGCGGCGATGTGCTTCCCGCGGAGATGTATAACCGCTGGGAGGAGCATTTCAATATTCCGATCTACCAGGTCTACGGGTCAACCGAGGTGGGACACGTCTGCTACAGCCGGATCGACAAGAAGCCAAAACCCGGAACCATCGGTCTTCCCCTTAGAAGCCGGGAATGCATCATCGTTAACCCGGCTACGCTGGAGCCGGTCTCTTCCGGTGAAAGCGGAGAACTGCTGGTATCTTCACCTTACACTATTAAAGGCTACTGGAACAAGCCGGACGAGACCGAGCGGACCTGTGTTTCGATCGGCGGTAAAGTCTATTGCCGAATGGGTGATTTCGTAAGTGAAGATGAGGATGGCGAGCTCTATTATGTGGAGCGCAGCGCCGATCTCATCAAGCATAAAGGCTACCGGATATCGGCATCGGAAGTAGAAGCCATACTTCAGGATCATCCTACGGTTATAGGAGCCTGCGTGGTTGGCGTACCCGATGAGCGGGTAGGCGAACGGATAAAGGCCATCGTGGTGCTTAAAGAAGACGCGCGGGGTGTCGGCGGGTCGGATCTGATTAAATGGTGCCGCGAACACCTGGCTCCCTATAAAGTGCCCGCTTATATCGAATTCAGGGACATGCTGCCCAAATCCAAGGTCGGCAAACTGCTGCGCCGGGAGATCCGCGATGAAGAGCGGCGGCGCGTCTCCAAGGGTTAAGGTTAGGATCCTGTAATCCCCGAATAAATGGGCTCGCAGGTTAAGCATCACCCTGATCCGGGAATTTCCTCCGCGCGAAGTGTCTCGCGTTCGGGTTGGCCGATGTTGCTCATTTCAATACTTCCCAGTAACCGCCTTTGGCGGGGCCAATCCGACGCAAACTCCCCGATTCCTTCAGTCTGGAGATGTTTTGCTCAATCTTGCGGCTGGAGATTCCTACTTCCTCAGCCAACTCGCGGGCCGAAAGGCGGGTGTTTTGCCTCAAAAGCGAGAGAATTCGCTTCTGGTTTGGAGTGAGGCTTTCTCCGACCTTTTCTCCGACCTTTTCTCCCAGAACGCGGCGGGCGTCGGCGGAGATCCGGTCAATGACCTTGGCACCCCAGCCTTGTCGGTCCTGGCGATCCAGAATCGCGCGCCCGATTTCGTGATAAAGGCGGATCTGCTCCTGATTGGCGGCAAGGAGCGCCTTGTTATGTTTCACTTCTTTCAACCCAGTAATCTGGCTTTCTGTGCTGGTGCGCTACAGCGATTATGAATATATGATTTATTTCAATTGAATAGAGAAGCTTGTACGGAAACTTATGAAGAATACACTTCCTGACATCACCCCGCTCAACGGACCATGCTTTCGGATATCCTGAAATTCTCTTTGCGGCCTTTCGGACTTCTTCCCTGAACCGTTTACCAAGCCCCCGATATTCGATCTCATAATATTGAGTTGCGTCATCAAGTTCTTGCTTGGCGTATTTCGAAAAAATGACCTTCATTGTTCTTCCTTGAAGATTTCCTCCATGGGGATTCCTTCCAGATTACCTGCACGATAGGCATTGAGCCTCTTTTCTGCTTCCTCTGCCCATATCGAATCCAGCAAGCTATCTGGCTCATCAAGGCTCTTTATGAGCCCTTCGACCACCATAAACCTTTCGTCTGGTTTTAATTTTAATGCTTGTTTAAGTATTTCTTTACTGATCATGAGATTCACCCCCCCCATTTTTGTGAAACATAACACAGATTAACCATACTAATTGACGTATTAAAAGACATAAAATATTTTTAAACTATCGAAAATGTATTATAATATAAAATAGTTGTCAATAAACAAATGGGCATATTGAACCGATAAATACAGGAATAGGGCTATATGAAACTGCCGGATGAAGTAAATTTTACTATTTCGGTTCAGGTTGCGGGGCAACTGATCATGCGAGCAGGCCTTTCCTGAAAGCCTTTATATATCCCATGCAATACTCGTCTTTTCCCATCAGCATTATATAGCGATTGTCAGGATAATGTTCCGATACTATAGAGTTTCCATTTCTTCAACGCGCCTCGCGTCAGAATCATAGAAAAAGGAGCCGATAAAGAAGAGAATTCCCGCAAGGACGGCAAAAACAGGCAGGAAAACCATGGCTTTTTCAAGCCCGAAGGCATCGGACAGGGCACCGATAGCAGGAGGCCCCATTGCACTTCCAAGTATATGCTGAATGATTACGCACAAGCTTAAAGATACGGCCCTGAGACCCGGATGTACAACATCCTGGGTAACAGCAACGGCAGCAGGCACAAATGCAACCGCTGCGATACCTGCGGCCAGCAGAACTGCGTATTGAATTCCTCCACGATAAAAACTGAATGCGATAAAAAGCAGAACCCCCGTCACGCATGAGGATATAGAAGGAAAAAGAAGTCTCGCGTTTCTCCTGCTTTTAAGCCATCTGTCCGCCAAATACCCGCCTAAGGGGGCGCCAATAATGGCAAGGAGCATTACTATGCCACCCTTTGTTGCTGCCTTGCTCATGGATATTCCCTCTACCCTTTGAAAATAGCTGGGAAGCCATGTCAGCATGGCCGTGGTGACAAAAGTATTGGCCGCAAACGCGAGGTTGTTAAATAGCAGCGTTTTATTCCCCAATAAATGCCTTGCGATTTCACTCCACCGCATCCTCGATTCAGTCTTTTCATCTCCGCTGCCTGTCAGCCTTGTAAGCGCAATAGTCTCGTAATCCCTGACATAGAAGAACAGCAAGGCCACAATAATGCCGGGCAGGGCCACAAGACCGAATGCATGCCGCCAGCCGAAACGATCTGCAATGATTCCGCCAAGAGCAATACCAAGAGCACTCCCTAAAGGTATTGAAGCGTTCCAGATTCCCAGAATCTTCGCCCTTTTCTCCTTGGGGAACAGCGCTGATATCATGGCGGTTCCGCCCGGAGCATAACCTGCTTCACCAAGGCCGATGGCAGTTCTGGCGGCAAAAAGCTGTCCGAAATTTTTAGTGAAAGCGCATGAAAGGGTGGCAACACTCCACAATACGGCCATCAAGCCTATGCTTTTAACCCTGCTCCACCTGTCGATAAGAATGGATACAGGCAG
>JAHJRK010000166.1 GCA_018830925.1 Pseudomonadota bacterium | reverse complement strand
CAGACAATAACATCCGCGTCATTTAAAATTTTCAGCGCATTCCGGATGCTGAGCATCTCTTTAAGGGTAGGGCTTTTTCGCAGAACAACGTCGTCAACGGTAGTGTTATAGAGAGGCAGTTCATTGTCAAGAACAAGGATCCGTTTTATGCCATCGGCATTATCATGTATATAGAGCTCAAGATCCCTCTCTTTTCTTGTCTGATAGGCACTCATTTCAAGCATTTTGCGCATTGTCTCTTTATCAACCTTGCGCCCGCTATCGGGAGGTCCGATAGAGTTGAGCATCTTCTCCGCCATCTTATCAATCCTGATTTTTTTTAATAGATTTTCCTTAAAAGACATCGGCCCTCCCTTTGAAATAAAATTCATTGCGTTAAGTTTATCACAAAGGGAAATTTAAGTAAATTAATGATTTCTCAACATGATTTCTCAAGATGCTTGACCTCGGGTTGGTTTTTTGTATAATATGAAGCCTATTTTTGGACGGGAGGGAGAGAATGTCAGATCATGTTAAATTGATTTACGACGGAAAGACATACGAGTTGCCGGTGATCACCGGCTCAGAAGGTGAAAAGGGCATTGATATTTCCGCTCTCAGGCAGACAACGGGATTAATTACTCTTGATCCGGGTTTTGCCAATACCGGGAGTTGTGTGAGCACGATTACTTTCATGAACGGAGAGAAGGGTATTCTCCGCTACAGAGGAATACCGGTTGAGCAGCTCGCGGAATACTCGATATTTACAGAAACAACTTATCTTCTGATAAACGGGGTGTTGCCCACAAGAAAACAGCTCAACCAGTTCTCCATCCTGCTGAACGACAACTCTCTCATACACGAGGACATGCAGTCGTTTTTCCAGAGCTTTCCCAGGGCCTCTCACCCTATGGGTATTCTCTCTTCAATGGTTACCGCTCTTAGAAGCTTTTATCCGGAGATAAAAATTACGGAAGAAGAGATCAATTTGATGGTGACGCGGCTTCTTTCCAAAATACGCACGCTTGCTGCAATGTCTTACAAGATATCGAGAGGGCACAAGGTGGTTTATCCGCGCCCCGACCTCTCCTACTGCGCCAATTTTCTTAATATGATGTTTGACAACCCGGTCAAACCCTATCAGATTGATGAGGATCAGGTCAGGGCATTAAATATTTTCTGGATTCTCCATGCGGATCATGAACAGAACTGTTCAACTTCAACAGTAAGGATGGTCGGAAGCGGAAGGGTAAATCTTTATGCCGCCATCTCAGCCGGGATAGCGGCTCTGTGGGGTCCGCTTCACGGAGGGGCAAATCAGGCTGTGATAGAGATGCTCACAAAGATAAAGGAAGAGGACAGCGGGAATGTGGCAAAATCGGTTGAAAGGGCAAAGGATAAAAATGATCCCTTCAGACTTATGGGGTTCGGCCACAGGGTTTATAAGACTTATGACCCGAGAGCAAAAATCATGAAAAAGACTTGTGACGGGGTTCTTGAGAAGCTTAAAATAAGCGATCCCCTGCTTGATATCGCAAAAGAACTGGAGGAGGTCGCATTAAAAGACAATTACTTTATTGATCATAACCTGTACCCGAACATAGATTTCTACAGCGGAATTGTGCTCCGGGCTCTTGGAATACCTACCAATATGTTCACTGTCATGTTTGCAATAGGGAGACTTCCCGGATGGATAGCTCAGTGGAAAGAGAGCGTAGATGATCCGAACTGGAGATTAAGTCGCCCGCGTCAGATATATGCCGGCCCTGCTCCTATAGATTACGTTCCTATAGAAGACCGGATATGACTGTAAATTGAACCGAAACAGCGAGCTAAACTCTCCGCTGCCAGGCAGCTGGGAGCTTCAAATATTTTAACCATTATTTATAAAATAAGCTGTTAAAAATCTCCAAGCGGTCTTGCAAAGGTATATTTTGCAGGGGCAGCCACCATCTGTTTCCATGCTACTTCGATATTTCCGCCGAGAGCCGAGAATGGCGAGGAAAGAACAAAGAAAGTAAAGCCTGTAATAAGACCGACAATTCCAACCGGCCTTAAAATTACGAAATCGGCAACCATTGCCGCCCCGTCCGGTGCTTCTTTCCGGATCTGTTCCTGGGCAAGAACCTCCGAACCCAAAGGGATAATCAGAAGCGCGACGATAGTAAAAAGTATAATTGATTTTTTAAATAGGATACGCATAAGAATTCCTCCTTTCCGTTTG
>JAHJRK010000165.1 GCA_018830925.1 Pseudomonadota bacterium | reverse complement strand
GGATCTTTGATATCGCATGTTTTGCAGTGGAGGCAATTTGAAAAATTGATTTTCAGCCTCCGCTTCCCCGTCTTTTCATCAGTCTCTATTTCATATACATCTCCGGGGCAAAATCTTGTGCATGGGGATTTGAATTTTTCATAGCATTCATTTACACAAATATCCGTATCGTGGACTATTAAGTGGCATGGCTGGTCTTCCCTGTGCATGGTTTTTGAGAGATAAACTCCGGTCAGCTTGTCCACATAAAGCGTTCCGTCAAAAGTTTTCTTCTTTGTTTCAGGCTTGCCCGTTTTCCCGCCCGCTTTCAAGGGTTTCAGGGTGGCGCAGTCCTCTTCCGTATTCATTCCGTCGATAATGCCGCGCCCTTTTGTGAAATACTGGGTTCCAAGATGTATAAATTTGATCAGACCTTTCTTTGCAAGGGCCTGGGCGAAATTTCTTCCTTCGAGCATTTCGTCCTTAAGCTGGCTTTTATCAAACAGAGTTTGAAAATAACTCAGCGTTTCCGCATTGAAGCTTTTTTCCTCTAAGGCTTTGATGACTGTTTCCGCCGCAAGCATGCCCGATTTCATGGAAACATGGATTCCTTTTAACGCTGGGGTATTCTGGATTGCGGCAGCGCCTCCCGTGAACAGGGCGCCGTTTGTGAAGAGCTTGGGCATTGTATAGTATCCGCCTGTTGAAACCGTGCGCGCGCCCTGCTGCAGGACTTTCCCGCCTTTTATGATCTGAGCCACAAAGGGATGGCTTTTGAATTTGATAAATTCGTCATATAAATCGAACAGCGGATCATCATAGGAGAGTCCTGCAAGAAAACCCAGGGTTACTTTGTTGTCTTTCATCTCATATAAAAAGCCGCCGCCTGGAGTATCCAAACCGAGCGGATAGCCGAGGGTATGAATGTCATTGGCGTCGCTTGAAGAAAAATAATTATTTTCAGGAAGCTGGATCACTTCCTTTATTCCGGTTTCATAAATCTGGGGCATTTTGCCTGAAAAAATATCGAGCTTTTTTGCAATATCCCGCATCAGGCTTCCTCTTGCCCCTTCTCCAAAGACCGTGATCTTTGCCATAAGGTCTATTCCAGGCTCGAAATTGCTCTTGGGAGAACCGTCCTTTCCGAGCCCCTTGTCTCCGGTTCTCACTCCTGTGACGGTCTTTCCGTTATCGGCATACAGGACTTCTTTTCCCGCAAAGCCGGGGAATATATTTACTCCGAGCTCAAGAGCGATCTCTCCAAGCCATTTTGTGAATTTTGAAAGGCTTATGATATAAAAGCCCTTGTTATGCATCTGGCGGGGCGTAAAAGGAACCTTAAAGTATCCGGTTTTTGTCAGAAAGACGAATTCATCTCCCCTTACAATCGTTTCAACGGGGCATCCCTTTTCAATAAAATCCGGAATCAGCTCCTGTAAAGCTATAGGGTTTAAAACAGCTCCGCTTAAGGCATGAGATCCGATTTCAGCTCCCTTTTCAATCAGAGCAACTTCGATGCTGATGTTATTTTTTTTAGCAAGCTGCATAAGCTTGATTGCGCCTGCCAGACAAGCCGGGCCGCCTCCCACGAAAAGCACGTCAAAATCAATTTTTTCTCTTTGCTGATCCATTATTTCCACCTTATATTTTTTACATCGAATTTTATTCTATAATATAGCCATAATTTAACTACACTGCTTGTATCAAAACAATGCAAATGTGACAACCTTTTTTGATTTCTTTGTAAAAAATCCTTTTTATCCGGTCACTGATTGCGTTTTCCTTTCGGGCATTGTAGCATATTCAATGCTTTGAGTAACTCACTTTTGCGATATCCGGGAAAAAGATTGATGCTTCCCGCTAAAAAAGGGTGGAGCTTGCGGGAAGCAGGCCGGTCAAAAGACCGGGAAACCGGACACAACAAACCGGAGTTTAGTAATATGGATACCGGCAAGGCGACGGTAAGTGTAGTCATACCGACATATAACAGGGGATGGATTATAAAAGAGGCGATAGATTCCGTTCTATCCCAGGATTGTGACGGTTTTGAACTGATCGTGGTAGATGACGGTTCAACCGATAATACACAGGAGATACTTTCTTCTTACAGAGACAGAATTAAAGTCATAAAGCAGGAAAATATGGGCGTCAGCGCAGCAAGAAACAAAGGGATCGTCTCATCGTCCGGAACTCATATAGCCTTTCTTGATTCGGACGATCTATGGCTTCCCGGTAAACTTGAAACGCAGCTTGAATTTTTCAGGAGCAACCCGGATGCCCTTATATGCCAGACAGAGGAGATCTGGGTAAGAAACGGAAGAAGGGTTAATCCGGGCAAAAGGCACAAAAAAGTATCCGGGTTCTTTTTTGAAAAATCTCTTGAACTTTGCATGGTAAGTCCGTCTGCCGTCATGATGAAGAGAGACCTGTTCAACATGTCCGGCCTTTTTGATGAAACGCTTCCCGCATGTGAAGATTATGACATGTGGCTCAGGATAAACTGCAGGTATCCGATACATCTTATAGATAGCCCTCTTATAGTAAAAAGAGGCGGGCACAAAGATCAGCTTTCCCGAATGCATTCGTTAGATAAGTACAGGATACAGTCAATAAAAAAACTCATTGAAGGTGGTCTGCTCTCCGGAGATCAGCGAAAGCTTGCAGTAAAAGTAATTACGGGGAAATGCCTGGTTTATGCCGAAGGCTGCAAGAAAAGGGGACGAAAAGACGAAGCCCTTGAGTATGAGGCATTATATCGAACGTCGAACATCGAACATCGAATTTCGAAGTACTAACGACGGGAAAAAAATTCGTCGGAATACATCAGCGCATACCTCTATCCACCCCTGTTATGCAAAATATAAACAGATTCAGTTCAGAAGCGGCCCTGAAGCCCCATGGGATCTTTAAACTCGACAGCAGGGTTGAAACGTATTTTCTTCTCGCCCCTCTTGTCGACATATTTCATGATTTCAAGATCCACTTTGATCGGAACATCGACGCCCGCCTTTGTGAGAAGTTGTCGCAGGAATGCTTCTGATTTTGTTGCAAAGGCAACGGCATCTCCTAAAATGCGCATGCCTTCCGTTGGATTGTGAAATCCTACCGAGTTTTCAGCTCCCATGAAAAGGCTGCGGTAAAAGGCCTCTTCATAATAATCCTTTGCTTTATTGTAGAGTTCCTGGTCGATGGGCCTGCCTTCGTTTCTGGCCTTATGCGTAATTTCAAACAGCTTTGCAACCGTGGCAGTAGCGTATCCGGAGCGAATCATCATGGAAACCGTCCGGTCCTGAATTGCAAAGACGCGCTCCTTCAACCACCCGGGATTTGCTGCATGGCATTGCTGGCAAGCCCGCATTTCATTCTGGATCGGGCTCATAACACGATGGTCTGAAATTTTATATACACCGGCCTTGGTATAGGGCATATGGCAGTCCGCACAGGAGGCCCCGGCCTTGAAATGAGAGCTGTTGTTGGTAAAAAATTCAAATTCCGGATGGCGGATGAATCCCATTTTGAATCCGGTGACATTCTGTTTCCATTCTTTGACCGTTTCATCGCTGCGGATTCTTTTAATTATATCTTCAACGGTAATTGCTCCCCATTTGCTGTTTTGCCATGGAAAGTAGAGCCCGACAGATTTTCCTTCAGCATCCTTATTGATATTGTATGTAACATGACACTGCGCGCACACAGTCGAACGCATCTCCTGGCGGGACAATGTATTTACGTCTTTTCCCATCCCCTGGAGGGCCTTTACCAGTGTAAATCCGCGTGAAATCTGAAGAGTCATGTCCCTGTTGTTATGGCAGTCTATGCAGGCGACGCCAAGCGTTCTGTCTTTCTCGGGGATTTTATTCAGGACTTCCCTTAAAGGCCTCCTGTAATAATCTGGCCCCATCTCTTTCTGCAGACTTGGTGCGTAAGGGGTTTTACAACTGAGGCAGACTCCGCCGGCCCCTATACGGGAGGAATCGACTTCGAGCTGATCGCGCAACATGTTGGCATGGCCTCTGGGTTCGTTGTATTCCACTCCAAACCCCCATCCGTTGAATAACAGGGCCATGTATGGAAACTCTGAGAGTTTATCCACTGAAATTGCGCTGCCGTCCATACCTGTTTTGTATTTGCTCAGCCTTGCGCTCACTGGCTCTTCAGTTTTTTTCCAAAGCTGGTATTCTTCGTTATAGGCTTTTCCCCATAGTTCAGGATTGATTTCACCGTCCGGAATCACGATCGTCTGCCTTGGTTCAGGCTTGGATGGCTGACAACCCAACAGAGCAATCAATCCGGACAACACAAGGCAAACGAAAATTCGTTTTTTTATATCAGGAAAAATCATCTGTCCCTCCTATTCCTTTATTTATCAGTCAGCCGGCTGCCTGCAAGGTTATGCTGAAGCCAGCGGTGGCATTCCCAGCAGTTGCGCGTCTGGTCAATTTTTTCAACAGTGGTTGCATGGCAGCGGGCGCAGTTGGATTGAACCGTCTTTATTCCATGCGTTGAAAGCGTTATCATTTCAGGCACTATGCCGGAATAAAAGACAAACATGTCTTTCATCCCGTCGATTGACTTCCATGTATAATACGTGCTGAAATTTTCATGGGGAAGATGGCAGTCAATACATTGAATGCTCCGATGGGCGCCAGTATGAAACCAGGCTTCAAACTGGGACTCCATGACATGGCAGGAGGCACAAAAATCAGGAGTCTCGGTTTTGGCCATGAGTTTTGGAGGCCCGAACATGACAAAAAGTCCGCCTGCCGTCGCCAGTACGAAAATTCCGATAATTATCTTTTGCGACTTAGAGAACATATCCGGATCTCCTTACGGTTTTTCGTAAAAAGGAGAAATATTTTTTGTGTTTGATGCTGTTCAGGAATAAAACTAAGGGAGATGTAAAATTAATATAGAATTTCGAGTAATATTTCAAGATAATAATCAGATTACATCCTGAAATGGCTCTTTTGTGCGATCTTTGTTTCATTAAATAAAAAAAGGCACCCACGCTTTTGCATGAATGCCTTTTATCTTTAACTTTTATCAGCTAATTACAGCTTTGTCACATTTGCTGCGCCGGGGCCTTTTGGGCCGTTCACGATTTCGAATGTAACGCGGTCGCCTTCTGAAAGCGATTTAAAACCTGTTGAATTAATAGCTGAGTG
>JAHJRK010000164.1 GCA_018830925.1 Pseudomonadota bacterium | reverse complement strand
TTACACAGCTCGTGCTTGAAGAATATAAACTTGAAGAAAAGGCGCGTGATGACCTCACCCGCATCTATAAAGAGGCCCAGAGATGTCGGGATACGGTTAAGGAACTGCTCGAGTTTGCTCGGCAGACTCGCCAGGAAATGCGTCCGCACGATGTAAATAGTGCTATTTTGCGCACAGTGTTTCTGCTTGAAAACCAGACCCTTTTTCATAATATTGAGATAGAAAAGGATCTCTCTCCCTCACTTCCTGAAATTTACGGAGATATCCAGCAGCTGAATCATATTTTTATGAACATAATTTTAAATGCCGCGGATGCGATGGAAGGAAAGGGAGAGCTTTCCATAAAAAGTTATAAGCCCCTGCAAAGTGATACCGTAATTATTGAAATCTCAGACACCGGTCCCGGAATACCACAAAATATACTCCCGCACATATTCGAACCCTTCTTTACAACGAAAGAGGAGGGGAAAGGCACGGGTCTGGGGCTTAGCCTTGTATACAGCATGATAGATAATCACAAGGGAAGAATATACGCAAAAAGCCAGCCAGGCAAAGGAACAACTTTTGTAATTGAACTTCCCACAGCCAAATTGGACGAGGAAGGAACTGTAAATTGAAAAACAAACCTGAAACAGCATATGTTCTTGTTGTTGATGACGAAGAAGGAATAAGGAGCGGATCGGAAAGAATACTTATCCGGATGGGGTTAAAAGTGCTGACGGCAGCAAGAGGGAATGAAGCTCTTGATATAATGGAAAGGGAAGATGTCTCAATAGTTCTTCTTGATTTGAAAATGCCCGGACTTGACGGGATGCAGGTTTTAAAACGAATCAGGGAAACCAACCTGAACATTCTCGTTATAGTGATTACAGGTTACGCAACCGTTGAAACCGCAATTGAAGCCATGAAACAGGGCGCATATGATTTTATTGCAAAGCCTTTTGAGCCTGATCACCTGAGAATAGTCGTCAACCGTGCAAGAGAAAAAATAAAACTGACTTTTGAGGCGGAAAGTCTTGAACTTGAAAGGAAAAGAACTCTGGCGGACCTTGGAACCGAAAAAAGCCGCGTCAGGACCATAATCGAATCTCTTCCAAACGGAATCATCGTGACCAATTCATTGGGACAGGTTGCACTAATGAATCCGGCTCTTTTAAGATATATTGGCATTGACCCTTCATGCGGCGCTACTGGTGAACATATAAGTCATTATGTAAAAGATGAGGGATTTTGCAGGCTTGTTATGGAAATCTCACAGGGAAAGCATCTTGATGCCGGAGATGTTCCTGCATATGAGTTCTCCCCTGTTGAAGGCAAATTTCTCATGGCAAGGGGAAGGCCTGTTCTTGGAGATGAAAACGAATGCCTTGGCGCTGTTGTTGCGGTTGAAGATATTACAGCCCTGAAGGTGCTTGACAGGCTCAAATCCGAATTTGTAGCCAAGGTATCCCATGAACTAAGATCTCCGCTTTCCACAATCCATGAACAGATAGCCGTTGTTTTAAAAGACTTGGCAGGCGAAGAATCAAATGACGAAAGGCTTATCCTCGCCCGGGCAAAAGAAAAAACAAGCGGCCTTATATCACTTATAGGAGATCTTCTTGACTTATCCCGCATTGAAGCAGGCGCAGTTTATCATGAGCCAAAACCAGTAAATATTGATGTGTTGTTAAAGAACATTGTTGATTTTCTTGACATCAGAGCAAAAAGCAGGCAACAAACGTTAGTGCTGGAACTCCCCGATTATCCGCTTCCTTCTCTCACAACCGACCCGTTGGCTATAGAAAGCATATTCGGAAATCTCATAACAAATGCACTCAACTACACACAAAAGGGTGGCAGGATAATTGTTACGGCCGGGCTTGCAGAAAATAACCTGATTGTGAAAGTCAAAGACAACGGATTTGGGATTGAACAGGCTTACATAGATAAAATTTTCGATAAATTTTTCAGGGTAAAGAATGAAAAAACAAGGATGATAACAGGAACGGGCCTTGGGCTTCCCATAGTAAAAGGTCTATTAAACGATCTTGGCGGTTCAGTAAGCGTGGAAAGCGCTCCCGACAGGGGGAGTGTTTTTATCGTCTCTATTCCGGTTAAGAAACAATAAAAAATGACAGCAAAGTAAAAAGTCATTCTGCTGTGTTGCGCTTCATCCCCGCCCTTTTGAATTCTCGCTGCGCAAGACGGCAAGGGCCGATTAAACAGGGTGAATCATTGCAGCGTAACAATTAGTACGCTTCATTCCTCAAAATTTGCGCGCCTTGCATAATGTCCGCCTCAGGCGGATTACTTTGCCGTCTGAATTTTAACTTTCTACAAAACCATCAAAATTAAAATTTTTAGTCTGAACTCTGCTTAGCAAGTTCATTCAGTATAAACGTCAATGGCCTGTCATCTTCACATTTTCCGACAAACCTTATCGGGCCAGGCCTGCGGTAATCATCTTCACCGGCAAAGGCACCAAGCCATTTTTCCCTGAGCGCTTTTACGATCTGGAAACAGGGTGAATTTACATCAACAATCGTTTTTTCCAAAACAAGATCCAGTTTGCCTTTTCTTTCCTCGATATGCATAAGGGGCGCTATCGGGATACCGATCGGTTCCCACTTTTCAAATTCTTTTTCAAGGTTCTTTATCGCCGCCATCTGGCCGGTTGCTCCGTTTGCTGCAAGGCAGAATGCCGTCAATCCAAGGTTGTATGCATAAACACAATCAAAACCGCTCGGGTCATTCCCTCTTCCGTCATAGCCATAAAAATGCACCTGTGTCTTGAAACTGGGAATCGATTTTTTAAATATTTTTCCCACCTCTGCCGGAATCTTATCGCTTTCCTGAATAATACCGTCTCTGACAAGCGCCTGTTTCAGTGTTTTAACCGATGTAATGCTCTCTTTCATAATAAGAAACTCATCTCCGTAATTCTTAAAAAGTACAGGCCCGAACATATCCGGATTCAGATTCTCCTTTTCAAGGGTCTTGGCGTAATACGCTTTCGATACCCCTATTTTATACTGGCCTTTTTCCTTCAGAATATTAAGATAATCTTTTACAAGCCCCATGAGTACTTTTTCGGTTTCAACCTGGGAAAACTGGAAATTGCCGTGGCTGTCCCTTTCCATTAGCAGACCTTCCTGGAAGAATGCGGGTATGTCATTAAACAAATCATCATCCCTCGAATTCCAGATTGTGAAAATACCTTCTTCCCGTGAAGTTTTCGCCAGACGCCTCAGATATTCCAGCTTATCCTCAAGGAGCGGAAAATTAGTGTGGAAATCTGTATCGTGAGTTGAATTATACTGGGCAATAATGGTATTTAGTTTTATGATAAAAATTTGAATCTCATTTATGAATTCCAGTATGCCTTCCGGGATAACCATTACACCATAATTCTTACCGACAGCCGCCCTGCGCACAATCCCGTCACATATCACACGGGACAGATGCCTCAAAGTCATCCCAAAAGCCGTATAATCGGGAACTCCGTCTTTTTTTGCTTTCTCGATCCTTCTTGAATCGGTATAATCGGCAAGATCTTCACCGATAAGCGTTATATTGGCATGTGTCTGGAGAGCAACTTCAAGGGCAAGGTGGCTCGCAACCCTTCCCATTACCTTGCATATATGCCAGTATTTAACATCGGAGCTGCTGTCGGTGCAAAGATTGCTTATTGCATTTGCGAAAGCAAGCGCTGCGGTATGAAATCCAAAAGAAATTGCGCACAAGACTGTTCCTTTTGAATCCCTTACCTGTATGTCCCCGTCAATCGTCTTTGGAACTCCTATAATTTGTATGCCGTCCTTATACATCTCCTGCGCAAGAAAGGCTGCATTCGTGTTCGAATCATCACCACCCACAATTACAAGCGCATCCAGTTTAAGTTTTCTGCAGGTCTCTTTTGAAAGGCGCATTTTCTCTTTAGAATCTATTTTGGCACGACCCGTTTTTATCATGCCGAACCCGCCAAGATTCCTGTATGCGTCAACAATACCGTCGGTCAGCTCAACATATTCATCTTCAACAATCCCGTCCGGACCCATCAAAAAGCCATATATCCTGCTTTCCGGGTTTGCTTTCTTTGCTGCATCGTAAAATCCGGCAATAACATTGTGACCTCCCGGGGCCGGTCCTCCTGAAAAGACTATTCCGATGTTGCGCTTATTACAATATTTCTCTATGAAAGGGACTTCCGGAGAACTGATACCCTCCACAAACTGCACCTTGTTTCCAATTATGTCAGGCAGGCGTCTTTTTGCTTCCTTGTGAATTTCAAAAACGAACTCATCCGTATCCCTCAGCTTCGAAAATTCATTTAAGAACACTTTGCAGATGGAAGGATTGTTTTCCCTCCTTGTGACAAGCTCATGATTAACTTTGCTGATGACTTTTTGAATGATGGGATTCTTTTCAATAAGGTGGGCAAATTTGATACTTTCTTCGCCTTGCATAAATATCCTCGTAAATAATTGTTTAAAAATACCGACTGATAATTCTACAGGCTGTTCATTACCATTCATAACTTCCGGCAAATATTAATGTCAAGACTATTTAAATAAGATGCCGGATAGGACTCTATATTTTTTATCATGGCAATTTACATATTTTTTTATCCTGTTTCTATATCACTTGATGAATTCATAAAAATCATCCCTATTGTTTATAATATATAAATAACATTATCGATATATAATCCAGAAAATGATTTAAAGATACCTTTACTTTATGTTTCATTTAATATACAAATACATTGAGTTTTCCGCCTCAAGCAGCGGGGAATGGGCTCGCTGTTTCGGTTAAAAAAATATTGATGGCTCCGTAAAAAGTCGACATTCAGACGATAAAGTAAAAGGCTTATTATGCAAGGCGAGCGTGGTTCGATAAGCTCACTATGCCTTTTATTATGCCCGTCCTGAGCAAAATCGATTGGAAAGACAAAACGCAATCCTCCGCGGCGGAAAGAAG
>JAHJRK010000163.1 GCA_018830925.1 Pseudomonadota bacterium | reverse complement strand
GGGGAGAGGTAACTGCACAAGAATGCCGTTGATCGAATCATCCTTGTTATATTTATCTATAAGAGCAAGCAGATCTTTTTCTGATATATCAATTGGCTGACTGTCCTGAACTTCCTTGAAGCCGACACGGTGTGCGGTCTGGATTTTTAAAGTTACATAGGAAATGGAAGCGGGATTTTCACCAATTAAAATGGTAACAAGACCGGGGATAACCCCATGTTTTGCTTTGATTTCAGCAACCTCCCTTGTAATCTCATCGAGTATCTTTTCACGGATTTCAGTTCCCAGAATTAATTTTGCCGGCATCTTTAATCTCCTTTCAAAAAATATATTTAAAATCGGTTCAAATTCTTCCCAACTACCCTTGATGTATTTTACGATTGTTTAGACTATTCATATATTCTTGTCAAGAAAACAAGGTTTCATGAACAATTTGAAGCTCCCCGCCGCAAGTAGCTGGAAATCATAGACCGTAGGGAATGATCTCTGTTTTTAATTCGCTCGCTAACCCGGCCAAAAGCAGCAGGGAATACGCTTGCTGTTTCGGTTCAATGCTCTGTTTTTTTCAGGAGCCGTTACGACGGTTTACAGCGGATACGGAACCTGCGCAAGGCCGGCTGTTTCATCGAACCCCATCATTATATTCATGTTCTGAACCGCCTGCCCGGAAGCCCCTTTTACAAGATTATCAATTGCTGAGATCAATATGAGGCGCTTTGTCCGCTTATCCATCCTGAAGCCGATATCGCAATAATTCGTTCCCTTTACATGCATTGTATCGGGAAGACTGTTTCCGTCACATATTCTCACAAACGGACGCCCCGAATAAAAAGAAGACAGGCATCCGCCTATATCTCCGGGAGTTACTTTCTTTTCAGGAGATGCATAAATCGTTGTAAGCATCCCTCTTGTCATCGGAACAAGATGCGGAACAAAAGTTATTTTAATCTTTTTTCCCGTCTCATATGAGAGAATCTCCTCTATTTCCGGATTATGCCTGTGAGAAGCAACTTTATAGGCCTTGAAGGATTCATTGACCTCGCAAAAATGGGACGAAAGGGAAAGTGACCGACCGGCACCGCTAACACCCGATTTTGAATCGACGATAATGTTATGTCTGTCGATAAGTCCTGCTTTTAACAACGGCATGAGGGGAAGCAGCGCGCTTGTCGGATAACATCCGGGGTTACCAACTAAATCGGCTTTTTTAATGCTTTCATGATATACCTCACAAAGCCCGTAAACCGCCTTTTCAAGCAGATCCTTTGCCGTATGCTTCTGATAGTGGGTTTCGTAGGCCGCGGGATCCCTGAACCTGAAATCCGCCGAAAGATCTATTACTTTCTTTCCTTTATTGATAAGAACAGGCGCAATTTCCATGGGTATTTTATGCGGAAGAGAAAGGAAAAAGATATCCGCTCTTTTAAACATGTGCTCAGTCGCAAGTTCTTCGCATGTAAGATCAATAAGGCCTCTCATTGACGGATAAATCTCGTCGAATCGCATGCCGGCATACTGCCTAGAAGTTATGAGAGTAATCTTAGCCTTCGGATGCCCTGAAAGAATACGAACAAGTTCAGCACCTGCATATCCTGTAGCACCAATAACTCCGACTCTAACCATTTAACCTCCTTACCCCGATAAATGGGACTCTTTTCAGTACCCCCTTGAGGGGTGGAAAGACGCAGAAAATTATTTCTAAGACACTAAAAAACTTTTGTTTCCGGTCTCCTTTCATTTAACCTTGACCCTTGTCCCACAGCATCTTATTCCCTATCCAAGGTACGCCTTCCGTATCTCCTCATTGTGCGCAAGCTCTGCTGCGCTTCCTTCCATTACTATGTTTCCCGTCTCCATGACATATGCCCTGCCTGCATATTTCAATGCAATATGGGCATTCTGCTCAACAACAAAGATAGTGGTTCCCGTTTCATTAAGCTCTTTTAAAACTTTAAAAAGGTCCTGCATCAGAAGTGGCGCAAGGCCCATTGACGGCTCATCAAGAAGAATGAATTTTGCCCCGCACATGAAAGCCCGCCCCATTGCAAGCATCTGCTGTTCCCCTCCGCTCAATGTGTCGCCTCTCTGGTTCTTCCGGTCGGCAAGCTTCGGGAAAAGAGAAAAAACCTTTTCATAATCATTCGAAATCCGGTTGAAATCCTTCCTGGCATAGGTTGCGATTTTGAGGTTTTCATAAACGGTCAGGTTCCCGAAAATTCTTCTGCCCTCTGGAACAAGACCTATTCCGTGCTTTGCAACCACAAGATGCGGCTGAACAGGAATAAGATCATTGCCTTTATAAGTTATCGTTCCGCTTTTTACGATTGGAGCTTCGGGAGGAAAAAGTCTCATTATGCTCATTAAGGTCGTGGATTTGCCTGCTCCGTTCGCTCCGAGGAGAGCTACAAATTCCCCGTCATCGACATAAAGCGAAATCCCGTGTAAAGCCTCGATATTTCCATAGCGGACGTGAAGATTCTCTATCTTAAGCATTAACCGTCACCTCCTCGCCAAGATAAGCCTTTATTACACGTGGATTCTTTTTTATTTCGGACGGAATCCCTTCTGCTATAATTTCCCCGAAATCAAGAACGCATATTTTCTCACACAGCCCCATGACCACCTTCATCTGGTGCTCTATAAGCAATATTGTCAGTTTGAACTTTTCCCTTATCCACTTTACAAGCTTTATCAGTTGCTCAATATCTCCGGCTGTCATTCCGGCCGCCGGCTCATCAAGCAGAAGAAGCCTGGGCCGTATTGTAAGAGCCCGTCCTATTTCAAGGCGCCTCTGGAGTCCGTAAGGAAGATTTTTCGGATATTCATTTTCACATTCCTTCAGATCCAGTATCTCAAGAAACTCTCTGGCGGACTTAATGACCTCTTTTTCCTTATCTACATACCGCCTGGTCTGAAGAACCGAATCGACAAATCCGTATCCAAGCCTGTAATGCTGTGAAATACATAAGTTTTCCAGAACAGTCATGCTGTTCCACAGACGGATGTTCTGAAATGTCCGGGCTATCCCGAGTCCTGTAACTTCATGGGGTTTAAGGCCTGAAATCGATTTTCCGCAAAATCCGATTTCTCCTTCGGTCGGTTTATAAAACCCGCTTACAAGATTGAATATGGTTGTTTTACCTGCCCCGTTCGGCCCTATAAGCCCGATCAGCTCCCCCTCTTCAACCTTCAGGCTGAAATCGGATACTGCATGCAATCCGCCGAAATAATGATTGATGTTTTTAAGTTCCAGAATCGCCATCTTTGATTAAAGCTCCTTTGAAGGGAAAAACCTGCGTAGCTTCGGAAAAACATCCGTAAGTTCTCTGTTTCCCATAATCCCTTCGGGACGGAAAAGCATGAGTATAATAAGAAGGAGCGGAATTAAAACCCACTTATATACCTGCAGGGGGCGAAGAATTTCCATAAGCAGGGTAAAGCTTACTGCGCTTAAGACAGAACCGCTTAATGAACCCATCCCACCGAGATATACCATGACCATTATCTCGGTTGATTTCATTATGGTGAAAGACCCTGGATTGATATAGCCCAGTACATGGGCGAAAAGCCCCCCCGCAACCCCCGCCATGCCTGAAGAGAGCGTAAAAGCGACTATTTTCATGCGGTTCGTGTCAACGCTCATTATCTCAGCTGCGATTTCATCATCTCTTATCGCGATTATCCCCTTCCCGTAAGTTGAATTGACAAAGTGATTGAGAACCCATATGCAAAAAGCGGTAAAAGCAAAAATCCAGATCATGACCCAGGGCAGGTTCAAGACACCGGTCATGGAATCAACAACTTTGCCCATACCCATAAAGCCTCTTGCTCCTCCTATCACCTGAATATTCTCTATAGAGCTTTTGACGATATAGTTGACTGCAAGCGTAATTATGGCAAGATAATCACCTCTTGTCCTGACTGAAGGAATTGCAACCAGCAGCCCTGCAAGAGCAGCCGCTATCCCTCCGACAATCAGAGTTACCGGAAAGAGAAATACTGCCGCAACAGGTGAAAGAACAGGCTCGCCGAAAATCTGGCTGGATGTAAAAAGCCAGACATTCAAAATGGACGTGACGTACGCCCCTACAGCCATGAATCCGGCATGCCCGCAGGAGAATTCGCCCATGTATCCGTTTATCAGGTTAAGTGAGCTGCAAAGAATTATATTGATGCCTATGAACATGATGATAAGCTGCTGATAGGTATCTATCAAGCCACTGCGGGCACCGGCTATGACAACAAAACAGAGTATGCCGTATAAAATAAATGGTAAATAACGCTTCATATAAAACCGATCTTTTATCAATAAGATTCTTCTCCCTATAAGACTGGAGAAAGGGGTCCTGGATCACCAACTGATTAGGAAATGATCCATTAACAACGATACAGATAAAACGTCCCCCGATTACTAATCAGATCTTTTGCGCCCTGGCTATCCCGAAGATCCCCGTCGGCTTCAGGCTAAGCAGTAAAAGGAGTATGGCAAAGGCTATAAGATCCCGCAATGTTGAGGGAAATACAGCCGCAACATAAATCTCAATAAAACCCAGAATAAAACCGCCAACAAACGCCCCGCGTATTTCGCCTATACCTCCGACTACAGCGGCAATAAAAGCTTTCCATCCGACCATGGCTCCCATGTAGGGTTCAAGAACAGGATATGCGGTAACAAAAAGAATACCGGCAAGGGCTGCCAGGGAAGAGCCCAGAATAAATGTAAAGACTATTACAATATCAAGCGGAATTCCCATCAGCAGAACAGCTACGCGGTCATAAGAGATTGCGCGCATAGCCATTCCGATTTTCGTTTTACGGACAATAGCCTCGAGAAAAAGAAAAACCAGTATTGTCGTAACTATCACGAGTATCTTGATGTTTGTAAATGTAACACCGCCGATTGTATAAATGCTTTTTTCTATCAAATCCGGAAAACTTTTTCTGCTTGCCCCCAGAAGAGCCAGATTCCCGTTCTCAAGAACAAGCCCGCACATAAGAGCGGTGATAACAACATAAAGGCGCCCCGCCCCTTTTTTTCTCAAAGGTCTGTATGCCACCCTCTCGATGGTAACCCCGACACCGGCTGTAAGCACCATTGTAATGATTACGGTAAACACAAAGATGACGTTGCCGGATAAAGCAAAGGGAAGATGAAATGCGTATGAACCCAGGAAAAAAGAAGCAATAAAAAAGCCGATATAAGCTCCGACCATGAATATATCTCCATGGGCAAAATTTATTAAGAGAAGTACACCATAAACAAGGGTATACCCAAGGGCTATCAAAGCATAAAAGCTTCCCCATTGAAGCGCATTTAAAAAATTCTGGAAAAACATTTCGAGTGTCAATTTATATGCCCCCGAAGTAATTAAGCCGTCGTTCAAAAATAACTTATGATAGTGAAATGCCGTGCCAGGCATATGGAGCCGTATCGAAAGGGTCAGAAATATAACGGTTATTTCGTAACGGCTCCTAATTAAAAAGGCGGGTTTTACAATCCCGCCTTTTTAAAACAAACCGGTTTAAATTATCATTTTGAACCGAAACAGCGAGCGCTAACCCCGCCTAAGGTCCCGCCAATCAGTATGGCGGGCGGACTTGCAGCGGAGTGAGCGAGCGAAATAAAAACAGATAAAAAGTCCATACGGTCGAAGATTCCCCGTAGCTTGCTGCGGGGAATCCTCAAATCATATGGATATAATCCAGATAGCCTGGTAAAAGGTTTCCGGTTCTTTTTAATTTTTCACCCTGTTCTTTAATTATAAACCGGAAACCCTAAACCTCAAAATATATCACGGACATATCGATTTATAAAACTCGAATTCTCCCGCATTGCTGATCTTAACAACAACTGCGCACTTGCTCGGATCGCCTTCGGGATTAAATGTCATCTTCCCCGTTATACCGTCAAAATCCTTAATCTTGGCAAGCTGATCTTTAATCGCATTACGGTTTTTCTTGATATCACCCGTGAGAGCTCCGGCGTTTTGCACTGCCTGGATCATGAGACGGGTGGCATCCCATGTAAGGGCTCCGACATCATCAGGCACATATCCGTATTTTTCCTTGTACTTGTCGATAAATTCTTTTGTGGCTCCCTGTGCTCCGGCAGCAGCGTAATGGGTGCTGAAAAAGAGCCCCTTGCAGTCATCGCCGCAAAGATTCATGAGTTCTGCCGATCCCCAGCTGTCGCTTCCCATAACGGGTTTTTTCCAGCCGAGTTCATGTGCTTGTTTTACAATCAGGGGAACTTCATCATAATATTGCGGAACAAAAAGAACATCTGCGCCGGATTTGACTATTGTTGTAAGCTGGGCTGAAAAGTCGCGGTCTTTTGTGGTGAATGTTTCGAAAGCCACAACCGAACCCGGCCCATGAACTTTTTCAAAAGCTTCTTTGAAGAATTCGGCAAGACCCTTCGGATAATCGCTTGCTATATCATAAAGAACCGCGGCTTTTGTTGCCTTGAATTCTTCGGTCGCAAAGTTGGCGGCAACAGGGCCCTGGAAAGGATCAAGAAAACAGGATCTGAAAACATAAGGACGGTCTTTAGTTGTCTTGGGGTTTGTTGACCAGGGGGAAATCATGGGCGTTCCGTTATTGTTACAGATTTCACCTGCAGGAATAGCCTGTTTGCTAGACTGCGGCCCGATAATTCCCAAAACCTTGTCCTGGTTTATAAGCTTTAAGGCTACTGCTGTGGCTGATTCGGCCTTGGCTTCATTATCCACATATATAAATTCGAGAGGATATGCTTTTTCGCCGATCTTGACACCGCCCGCTGCATTAACCTGCTCTTTTAACATTTCAGCAGAAAATTTGGAACCCTCGCCGACCTTTGGAATATCGCCCGTCATCGGAATATTAAAACCGATCTTGATTGTCTTTGGCGGCTCTGACCCGCATGATACCAGAAAAAGACCAGCCACCAGGCAACATAAAACCAACAAAATTCCTTTTCGCATTGTGCCCTCCTTTGCTTTTACCCCTTTAACATATTGATTTAAAATTAAATACCTACTCCGTATCAGACGCCAAATTCAAGTTGCTCGTTAACACAGGATATAAAGATTATCAACAAAATATTATTATAAGGAAACATAATAAATGCCCCTCGGGTGATCGACAAAGATTATACAGGCGTAGAGGATATTAAGTTTCGTGGAAATAACTCCTCCGGGGCTGCACGGATTTCATGGCGGTCCGCCTCAGGCGGACCGCCGCCAAATGAAGTGTTTTTTCAGATTCCGGCGGCGCGCATGAGCCCATGCCCATGCACGGCCTTCAACAGAGTGTTAAGCAAAGGTCTAAGAGATCAGATATACTGGCCTCCGTCTACTTTTATGACTTCTCCCGTAATATGCCTCGCTTTTTCCGATGCCAGAAATACGACGACATTCGCCAGATCTTCCGGCTGGCCCACGCGTTTTAAAACGATTTCATTTAAAGCCATATCGACAATCTTGTCGCGCGAGTCGGAGTCCCGCAGCATGGCGGTTTCTATCAAACCGGGAGCTACTGCATTCACGTTGACGTTAAAAGCGCCCAGCTCCTTTGCAAGAGCCTTGGTGAATCCGATAATGCCTGCCTTGGAAGCAGAATAATTGGTCTGACCGAACTTGCCGCGAAGCCCGTTGATGGATGTAATATTGATTATTTTTCCGGACTTTTGTTCCTTAAGGAGGGGCGCCACATGACGCGTAAAATTAAAGTATCCTTTCAGATTGACCTCAATGACCCGGTCCCACTGCTCCTCGGTCATCTTCCACGACACACCGTCCCAGTTCATGCCGGCATTGTTTACAAGGATGTCGAGTTTCCCGAATTCATCAAGGGCTGTTTTTACTACCCGTTCGGCATCGGCAAAAGACGAAGTATCGCACTGGACGGCTATGGCTTTACGACCCATTTTTAAGATTTCATCAACAACTTCCCGGGCTTCGGCTTCATGTTTGCGGTAAGTGATACAGACATTTGCACCTTCACGGGCAAGTTCTATAGATGCAGCGGTCCCAATTCCCTGTGATCCGCCGGTTACGATTGCGTTTTTCCCTTCCAAAAGCATTTTATCCTCCAATTATATCAAAAGGTTTTCTGGTTCAGGAGTTATGCCTCGAAGCCTTTGCATAACACCTCTTTTTACCGATCAGCTTTACAATTTTCAGTGGAACATATTCGTTAAAATTTAAGTCAGGAGCCATTCTTGTCATTTAAGTGGTACGGCTATTTTATTCAAACGGCTTAGTCAAGAATAAAATAATTCGTGCCATCGCCTCCGGGGGTTTCGAAGCGAAGCGAAAAACCAATTATTAAGAGGCATAATATTATTGACAAGCATATCTAAATATAGTTACATTGTGGCTAAAATGTGAATTCGCAGCCTGAAATAAACATGTATCATAAACCTGATGCGTCAGTAAAAAATCGATTCCGTTCAGCTATATGATTCACTATTATAATTGAAGCGTTGATCAGAAGGAGGAGTAACATGTCAGCAATACCTGATAAAATCATGACTTGGCAGATGGTTCAACCAGCCTCTCGAAACAAGGAAACGGGAGAGGTCACACCGGGTAAGATTGAAAAAGCGGCAATTCCTGTACCGGAATTGAAGCCGGGAGAGGTGTTGGTGGAAATCGCGGGGTGTGGGGTGTGCCATACAGACCTGGGGTATTTTTATGATGGCGTACCAACTGTTTCAAAGCCGCCGCTTACGTTAGGTCATGAAATCTCAGGCACCGTTGTTGCTTGTGATAAAAATGATAAGAACTGGATGGGTAAAGAGGTCCTTATTCCAGCCGTCATGCCGTGCCGGCAATGCCTCTTGTGTAAAACAGGCAGAGGCAACAGGTGCCTTGCCCAGAAAATGCCAGGCAACAGTCTCGGTTTGTACGGAGGCTTTTCCAGCCACATACCCGTACCAGGCGTTGATCTTTGTGAAGTGACGAAACGGGGCGACATCCCGCTTTCTCACCTTGCCGTTGTCGCCGATGCGGCCACCACCCCGTATCAGGCGGCCAGACGGGCTGATTTGAGACCAGGGGACAACGTCATCATCATCGGTATCGGTGGAGGCGTTGGTCAATACATGGGACAGATTGCCAAAGCACTGTGTGCCAGAACCGTCATTGGTATTGACATAGACCAGGAGAAGCTCGACAGGTCTCTCCGGTTTGGTGCTGATTTTGTCATCAATTCAAAGGGTAAGGATGCAAGAACAGTATCCGGTGAATTCAAAGGCATCTGCAAAAGTAATGGTCTGCCGAGTATTGGATGGAAAATATTTGAAGTGACAGGCGTCAAACCCGGACAGGAAATTGGGCTGGAACTGCTGAGTTTTATTGGCAAACTTATTATTGTAGGATTCGGGATGGCGAAAATCGAATATTCCATCAGCCGGTTGATGGCATTTGATGCCGAAATCATTGGAACCTGGGGATGTTTGCCTGAATATTATCCTATTGTTCTGGATATGGTCGTAAATCACAAGATCAATATTGAATCGTTTGTGGAAACACGGCCCATGAGTTCCATAGCGGAAACATTTGCGGAGGCCCATAAAACGCCTCCCCTTAAACGGATTGTACTGACACCAGATTTCTAATTCCGAGTTGCTTT
>JAHJRK010000017.1 GCA_018830925.1 Pseudomonadota bacterium | reverse complement strand
TATGATGACGAAACATCTTATCTCATTGCTTAAAAGCAGGACAGGTTTTAAAATTATATATCCCGGTGAGGCATGGATGCTTTCTAATGGTTTCAATAGCGGCAACGAAAATACGCCTTCCGAAGTTAAAAAAATAACTGAAAAAGGACGATTACTCGGAGCAGATACCATCATAATCGGACACATATACCGTTTCAAAGAGCGGGTCGGAACAAGCTATTCGGTTGAATCGCCTGCTTCCGTTGCCTTTGATCTACATTTAATAAGCGTATCCGACGGAAGTGTAGTTTGGGCAGGGCATATGGATGAAACCCAGCGTCCTCTCAGCGAGAATCTTTTTGAGATAGGCTCTTTCATTAAACGGAAAGGAGAATGGGTTGCTGCCGAGGATCTGGCGACTTCAGGTCTTGAGAGCATGCTTCGGATATTTTTTGCAAAATGATTGTAATACCTGCAGTAGATATAAAAAATGGAAAATGTGTAAGGCTCCGGCAGGGGGAAAAGGACCGCGAGACGGTTTTTTCGGTTGACCCGGCCGCTATGGCAAAAAGATGGGAGAATGAGGGGGCTGAATTAATCCATGTTGTCGATCTCGACGGGGCCTTTGAAAAAAGTCCCCGAAATCTTCCGGCCATCAAGGCAATATTATCACGGGTAAAAGCCGATATACAGATCGGCGGAGGGATAAGAACCGAAGAGACAATCAAGATGTTTCTTGATATAGGCGTTAAAAGGGTTGTCATCGGAACTGAGGCTCACAGGAATCCCGGACTTGTAAAAAAAGCATGCAGGCTCTACCCGGGAAGAATCGTGGTCGGAATTGATGCCCGGAAAGGGCTGGTTGCAATAGAGGGATGGACAAGAACAACGGATATGAAAGCCGTAGATCTTGCAAGGATTTATGAAGATTGCGGAGTTGCGGCGATTAATTTTACGGATATATACAGAGATGGAATGGAGACAGGGCCTAATCTTGAAGAGACCCGCCTTCTCGCGGAATCGATATCAATACCAGTAGTTGCATCAGGCGGTGTTTCAACAATAGAAGATATAAAAAACATACTTTCCCTCGAAAGCTGCGGAGTTGTCGGAGTTATCACAGGCAAAGCCATTTACAGCGGAACGCTTGACTTTAAGGAAGCTGTCGGAATTGCCGGAAAAATAAAGGCACACTATTCTTAATGATTTCGTAAGAAGTCCAGATTCAGACGGCAAAGTAAAAAGTTCATTATGCAAGGCGCGCGAATCTTGAGGAATGAAGTGTACTTATTGGTACGCTGCAATGACGAAAGATGAAGCGCAACACAGTAGAATGACTTTTTACGAAGCCGTCATTCTTATTAACCATCATTAAATTATTCTCAAAACATATTGACATAAGTTGTTGCGGTGGTTAAATTAAAAATTTAATCATGGGAATGGTTTTTACGGCTTATCGCAGGTCATTATAATTGAAGTTCCCCGCAGCAAGCTACGGGGAATCTTCGACCGCAGGGAATAGCGTCTCTATTTTAAATTCGCTCGCTGATCCCGTTGTAAGCAGCGAGGATGTGCTCGCTGTTTCGGTTAAGTTTGTTATATGAAAATTGCTTGGAGACCTTTGAAGAATATCCGGTTTCGGCTAAGTACAAGGAAGGCAATAATAAAGACTCAGGTTTTTGGTTTTCAGTTCCTGGTTTCTGGTTAAAAGAGAAAAACCAGAAACAACAAACCAGAGACCGGAAACAAAATCTTTATTGTAATCGGGCAAAAGGGAGTGTTATTCAAATGTCTCGCAGGTAGCAGGTTGTTGATAACCATCCCTATTGTTAAGGACCTTCCGTTGCCAGGTGTTATTTCTGTTCCATAAATTGGAGGGTGCTCTTCTTGGCGTTTTTTATTCCCGAAGAAAAAATTACAGAAATCAAAAATGCGGCGGACATCGTGGATATTATTTCCGGGTCTGTGCTGTTAAAAAAATCCGGGAGGAACCATCTCGGTTTATGTCCGTTTCATGCGGAAAAAACCCCGTCTTTTACAGTAAGCTATGAAAAACAGATATTTTATTGTTTTGGTTGCGGTGCCGGGGGAAACATCTTTGCTTTCCTGATGAAGAAAGAGGGGATGACTTTTCCAGAGGCGGTAAAACATATTGCCGGAAAATACGGAATTGATATTCCGGCAGAATCCATGACACCGGAACAAAAAAAAAGAATAAGCGAAAAAGATAGCCTGCTTTCTGTCAATAAACAGGCTATGGATTTTTTCTGCAAATCTCTTTTTGAAGGCGGTTCAGGCAAAAGGGCGCTTGATTATCTTAATAAAAGGGAGATATCTGAAAAAACCATCCGGAATTATCATATAGGGTATGCTCCGGCAGGATGGAATACTCTGTACAATTATCTGATTAAAAAAAAGATACTGCCGGGACGGATTGAAAAAGCCGGATTAATTGTTCAAAGGAGCAACTCGCCTGGTTTTTATGACCGTTTCAGGGACAGGATAATTTTTCCGATATTTGATCAAAACTCACAGGTTATCGGTTTCGGAGGGCGTGTCATGGACGATTCGCTTCCCAAATACCTTAATTCACCTGAAACTGCTGTATTCAGCAAGAGCCGCTCTCTGTACGGTCTTAATGCCGCAAAAAGTGAGTGCAGGGTTACTGAAACAGTTTATATTGTTGAAGGCTACTTTGATCTTCTTTCTCTCCATCAGCATGGGATGAGAAACAGTGTAGCCACATTAGGTACCGCCATTACCCCTGAACATGTGCAGATGTTAAGGGGGATCATCGGGAAAGACGGCAAATTCATACTTGTATATGATTCGGATGATGCAGGCATAAAGGCGGCGTACAGGAGCATTGAGGTATTCGACAGAGGATATGCGGATGCAAGAATTCTGGTACTTCCTTCAGGATACGATCCTGATTCATACCTTGTAAAGTTTGGCGCGGAATCTTTCAGGAAAGCTGTGTCAGGATCTCTTGGAGCAGTCTCTTTTTTAATAAACAGCGCGATAAAAAAACACGGTTTGTCGGTAGAAGGAAAGATCAGAGTTATCTCGGAGCTGAAAACCGCTCTTGCTTCAATAGCAGACGGAGTTGCGAGGTCTCTTTATATAAGGGAACTTGCTGAAAAAATTGATATTGATGAATCCGCAATTCATGAAAGAGTGAAAGACGCGCAGACGGGCAGGAAAAACGGGAAAACGCTATACGGGTCAAACGGAGACGGTATTAAAGCGGACAGTGGGGCGGAAGGCTCGGCAGCGGGATGGAATGGTTCTGCATCCGGCATGAGAAAAGGAAGCAGGCTTGAGCGGCAGATAATAGCTATGATGCTTCAATTTCCTGAAATACTTCCGGAAATACAAAAACGTAATGTGATGAACAATTTTACCGATGAAATTTTAAAATCGATGGGAAAAGCCATTATGGAAAAGAGGTGTTCACGGGAGATAAAAGCACCGGGTGTAATGCAGGTCTTTGATGATGATGAGAAAAACCGCATAGCGGCCTTTCTTGCCATTAACCAAGAAGCATGGACAAGGGAAGATTGCATAAGGCTGATGACACAGTTTGAATACAGCCGGAAACGGCATAAAGATACAAGCACAAAAAAAATAAAGGCGGCTGAAGAAACAAAAAATGAAAAGCTGCTGTTTGAATTATTGAGGGAAAAGCAGATTCAGGCACAGAAAAAAAGGAAATATAACCTGAAAGCTTCGGGAGGCGAAACTCTATGATAATGAAATCCGCTGACAAACGGGAAAACAAAAAGAAAAAAAATAAAAAGACCGGAGCAAAGGCGCCTGTCTCAAAAACGAAAAGTTCTAAATCTTTAAACAAGGAGGACTTCAACAATCTAATATTAAAAGGGAAAAAACAGGGATATTTAACCTATGATGAGCTTAGTGGAGGCATGTCCGATAACGTCATTTCTCTAGACAGGATAGAAGAAACGCTTATGCTGTTTGACGAACATGAAATCGAAATCGTTGATGATGGTAAACATAAGATAGAAGGCAAAAAAAGGATAAAGGATAAAAAGGTAAAGCGCGTTGAATCTGCAGCGGCAAATTTCGGGACAGTGACTGATCCTGTCAAGATGTACTTACGCGAGATGGGTCTTGTCACCCTTTTGAGCAGGGAGGGTGAAGTTGAGATAGCGAAGAAAATTGAAGACGGTGAGCAGGAGGTTTTAAGAGCCCTGATTGATACGGTGCCCGGGGTTGAATGCATTATAGATCTTGGAATGCAGATTGAAAGCGGATCACTCCGCCCTAAACACGTTCTAAAAGATTTTGATGAAGGCGATACCTATGTCGACGAGATG
>JAHJRK010000162.1 GCA_018830925.1 Pseudomonadota bacterium | reverse complement strand
TGGAAGAAAACGTAAAGTATATCGGGGAAAAGCAGGCATGCTATATGATGCGAAGCCGTCTCGGCTGGTTTGTAAAGGGGCTTCCTTCAAGTGCCAATTTTCGTGAATCAATTAAGCATATAATGTCTGAAAATCAGGCAAAAGAAATGATCGACTCATATTTTGACTTTGTACGCAACAAAATGGATCATGCTTTTATTTATGCGTAAAATGTATTGAGGAGGCGACATGAACGGACTGCTTTTTATTGATGACGAGGAAGGAGTGCGCCGTTCCGTAGTCAGGGCTCTCAAAAATGAGCCGTATGAATTATATACCTCTGTCAACGGAGAGGAGGGCATAGAGTTTATAAAGAATAACCCATCTCTGTTATCGACGGTCATTTCAGATTACAGGATGCCCGGGTTGAACGGTCTTGATACGCTTGCCGCCATAGGAATGTTCAATCCGGAGGTGACAAGAATAATCCTGACGGGATATGCGACGATGGAAGCAGCAATACTTGCGACAAACGAAGGAATCGACGGGTTCCTCACCAAGCCTTTCGACAACATAGAGCTGAGGGCCAAGATCCGGGAGATAAATGTGCGAAAAAGGCTGCGGCAGTTTGTTTCCCAGCAGATATATACGGAGATAGAGAATTCAACCGGGTATCTTAAGCCGACATTTCATGAGGTTTCTATTCTCTTTTCGGATATCCGCGGGTTTACCAACATGTCCCAGAATATTTCCCCGGATACGCTGGCCGAATTTCTGAATAATCATTATTTTTCACCTCTGGGAGAGATAGCATACAACTTCAACGGTACTGTTGATAAGCATATCGGAGACAGCATCATGGTCGCTTACGGCTCGCCTGTTCTGTTTCCCGATGATGCCGATAGAGCAGTGAAATCGGCAATAAAAATGCAGGAGAAGGCGAGGCAGATTGACGATATGCTTGGAGGAAAAAACGGCCTGAGGCTCAGGATAGGTATCGGAATCGCAACCGGAAAGGTTTTTTCAGGCATACTCGGATCTTTAAGGAAGAAGGAATATACTTCGGTTGGAATGGCGGTCAATATGGCTTCAAGATTGCAGAGCCGTGCAAAGGAAGGAGAAATACTCATCAGTGAATCGACTTTTAAGGGGCTTTCAAAGGATATAGACGCCGAAGCCCTTCCCCCGGTAACCGTAAAAGGAATCAGCGAACCCGTTAATATATATAAGGTCAGATTTTAAGGATCTTCTCTTAATTGGCTAAGAGAAAGGGGTCAAGGATTCGAGAAATCGGATCACGAATATCGTACATCGAACTTCGAACTTCGAATATCGAAAGACGAACAACGAAGTGCTAAGGATGAACTACGAGCTGCGAACTTAGTACTTTGCAAGTTGGATAAGGAAGATATGTAAAGATCTAACTATCGGGTATGTTTCATTACCTGAGACCTTTGTATAATACCCCCTTTTGCCCGATTACTGCGTCAGGCTCAAATTTCAATCCTCGAAATACTCAATGTATTCCTATGGTTGAAATTATCGCCTTCCTTGTACTTGGTCAAAATTGAATGTTCTTCAAAGGTCTCTACCTGATTTTAATGACACTTCCGGCTTTTATATTGTCTCCGGTCAAGATAGCCGCTTCCGCTTTGTCCATGAAAACATCGGTTATTTTAACTGATCCGGTTTTTTGCCCCGGCATGAAAAATTTCTGCCCGTCAGCTCCCGAAATAATTATCCCGGCATCATAAGCATCAAAAACCATTCCGGTTTTGAGTCCTGCATTTTCTCCTGATGATATGGTTATCCCGCCTCCCTGGCCTGAAATGACAAATCCCTGCCAGGGTTGTTTTTTTATCTTGCCGCAAACCGATTTTCCTATCAGAAAAAGAGCGTCCGTTATCTTATCTTTAAATTCCATAACGCATCCGGGAGTTTTACCCGTGAGAGCGTCATATTCATGCTCCGCTATTTCTATTTGTTGTTTTATACTCTCTTCATAGATTTTGGTTCCGGTTGCAGCATCATAGAGATTGATTATCATGTCGATCCGGGCAAAAGATTGAGACCTTTCAAACAATAGAAAGCCGCGTCTATCTTCTACTCCGGCAATATCGATCAGAGTGCCGGTTATTATTGCGTTCATGCCGGCCTCTCTTCCCGCTTCGGCTATTTTAAAGCTGTCTGTCCGGTCTGAGCCGGTTTTCGGGAGTTTCCCTGACAGGATGTTATTTCCGGTCTCTTCCGGTTTTATCAGTGAGATATCGGGGCAGGCTTTTTCAAATTTCCGGAAAAGACTGTTCTGAAATATCTCTTCAAATTCGCCCTCGCCGATAAATGATTTGTTTTCGAACTTTGTGAGGGCGATTCTTTTAATAAGGTTATTTCCGGAAGATTTTGATATATCGTTTCTATTGGATTTGGTTCCCGTTCCAAGAAGTGAGCAGCCGCCTACCAGGAAGGATA
>JAHJRK010000161.1 GCA_018830925.1 Pseudomonadota bacterium | reverse complement strand
AACAAGGTCTATCCGGATTCACCGGCGGAAGGAATCATAAATCCGGGGGATATATTGCTCTCAATTGAAGGGAAAAACATAGAAAATGACGGGACAATAGAATTCAGGCAGGGAGAGAGGACTTACTTCGGGTATTTAATGCAAAAAAAACAGGTAAATGATTCAGTAAAAATTGAAATACTTAGAAGCGGAAAGATAAAAGAGGCGGCTGTCAGGCTGACAAAACCGCTCGATTATGAACGACTGGTCTCGCATGAGCGGTATGATGAGCCACCGGTTTATTATATTATCGGCGGTCTTGTATTTGAAACTCTGACATTAAACTATCTTATGGAATATGGGACAGAGAAAGACTGGTATATAAATGCTCCCAAGGAACTTTCCAATTTTTATATCAACGGGGAACCGACCAGCGAACAGAGAGAGATTGTTGTGCTTGTAAAGGTTCTTGCCGATGAAATAAATGTCGGATACCATGATTTTGTTGATGCCGTTATATCGTCGGTTAACGGCGTAAAAGTGGCAAGAATCGGAGACCTTGTCAGGGGATTTGAAAAAAACAGCGGTGAATACCACATTGTCGAAGATATCCGGGGATATAAAATGGTACTTGACAGGAAGAAGGTTGTTGAAAGCGGGAAAAGAATATTGAAAAAATATAAAATAGATTCTGACAGATCAAAAAATTTGCACATTAATTGAACCGAAACAGCGAGCGCATTCCCCGACGAAGGTCCCGCCAATCAGTATGGCGGGCGGATTTCCAGCTGGGAGCTTCTATAAAATAAAATAGTTATATGTCTGGGGAGATGGCCGGGTTCTTCATAACCCGGCCGGTATTACGGGACAATTACCTGTTTACAAATTCGATTATAACATTCTGGATATCGGGGATATTGCCTATATTTGCGGATGTCTCAAAGGCGCCTGTCTTACCGTGGGCAAAAGGTCTTTTATCATTGACATCGGTTTCAACAGAATGAACTACTTTATCCTTTTCGTTCTTAAAATATACTATTACATATCCTTTTACAGGATAATGGCTTAAATTCCTTATTTTTCCGGTAACAAGCACATTATTGCCATCTCCCTGCATGTCTGCCACCAGATCTTCTATCTCATAAACCGGAGCTGAAAAGGTCAGAGTCCCGGTACGTACTCCGCTTCCACCAATAGCATTTCCAACAAAAATAAGAATTGACATAATAATAATTGGAAAAACATGTTTTATTCTCATAAATATCACCCGTATAATTAAACTTGAATATTGCAGAGCTGGCAATTGGCGCTAATAAATATTATCAGAATATTTCATTATCTTCAATATAGTCTCCTGTAAAAAATGTCAAGCCTGTTACTTTGTGAAATATTACCCAAAAACACTCCTGCTCTTTACCGCTATTTACTTTATCAGGCCGATTGTTTCCCAGAATGGTATGGAAATTATAATTCCAACTATTGTAATTAACGCATAATAAATTGCGACTGTACGGCCCTGCCGGTGCGTGAAGGCTTTTTCATCAGTGCAGTAATAGGCTGTAAGGTATATGGCCGACTGGTACGAAAAGAAAAAAGGATTGTAGGAAAGCAGTATTACGAATGCAATCAGCCATGGATGTATTCCCACCTGGTTTGCCATGGGTAAAAGGGATAGGATCAGCAAAATAACCAAAGGGCTGCCGGTTACGATAAATGATGCAAGGTAAACCATAACGGCCAAAGCAGGCAGAAAAGTATATGGAGAGGCTGTAAAAGGTTTCAGCAGATCAGTAAGGATTCCGGCAATCCATGGAGTAACACCAAGCCTTGATGCCGTATCGGCAAAGGCAAAGATTATCCCGACATAAAGCAGAAACGCCCAGTCAATACCTGTTTTTAAAGTATTTTTGTCAAGCAGCCCGAATATGACAAGCATTGCAAAGCCGCTTATCACTATCCAGACTCCCCCTATGTTGTGCAAGGGTTGGAGAATGAGGAGTGTAATGACTCCGGTCAATACCGATAGTGTAATTATTTCCTGCCGCGTCATACTGCCGAGAGTCGTAAGTTGATCTTTAAGTAGCTGTTTAGACTGATTTTTAGGAAGGTTTTCCGGGCTGAAAAGAAGAATGATAACGCCGAACATACAAACCGAAAAAAATATCATAAGTGGCATTGACCACCAGAACCATTCGAGCCAGGAGATGTATTCGCCGGGAAGCATTCCCAGAACCATAAAGTTTACATAGCTTGCAGTAAGAAAAAAAGGAATAAACAATCCGGAAAAAATCAGGGCTGTAAAACCAAGTCCTGCCGATCCTTTGCTCTGGTCGGCAAACCCCATTGATTCTGAAATACCCAATGCAAGCGGGCTTGTTAATGCGACCTTGGCTATAGCTGATGGTATGAGGGGTGAAAGAATAAGACCGCATACCGAGAGTCCGGCTATTTGCCCCCTGTAGCTGGGAGGAAAAAATCTTAAGATCTGCAATGAGAGTCTGTACAATAAGCCTGATTTTGATATGGCTGCGCTCAGGCCAAGAACTCCGACAGTAAACAGCCAGATTGGATTAGAAAATCCCGAAAGCGCCGTTTCAGCATCGACAAGGCCGAAAAGAACCCAGCACATGGCCATAAGCAAAGCGACAAGGTATGCCGGTATCACTTCAATTGACCACAGTATCACGGCGGATATTGAAAGTCCGATAAACAGCATGCTTTTTTCGTCGAGACCTTCAAACGGTTCTGCCGCATGGAAATAAAACAAGCATAAACAGGCAAGAATTAACGACAACAGGTGAACAATCTTGCTTTTTCCGAACCAGAGCCCCGTTTTTTCGGCGAGAGATATTTTCCATGTGCTCTCAACATTTTGTTTTGCAAGCTGGAAAGCGCGGTCCTGGTTGCCTTCCCGGAGCGCGTCAATGACGGCCGTATGTCCCATTTGAACCAGGGGATCATTCTGTACCGGAGAGAGGCTGAAGGTCAGATTGAGGTATTCCATGGATTTTTGAACATATCCCATTTTTCTGCAGAATCTTGCGGCATGCTTATAAAGCTGTGTTTTTTGATGCCAGGTGAAAAAATCCTTTGAATTACCGAGTGTCGACTCGACTTTATTGAGCCCTGAAGGAGCATCCTCCTCAAGAAGAATATCAAGAAGTATTAAAAAGAAATCAAAATTTTTTATAAGAAGCTCTTCCGGGCACTTTTCAAAGCACCGTATGATTTTTTTACGCAGGCCTGAATTGGCGCTCATTTCGGCCTCAATATCTGTTGCAGTATCGCAGGCCATTTGCCAAAAGTTGTTTGTTGCATACATTTCAACTGCTGCGGGTAACATCTTTTTTGAGATGTAATATTCTGCGGCTTTTTCAATAAAAAGATCCGATTCTGTCGATTCGGTCTCGACTATGTACATTTGAGCAAAAATCCGGCATGCAGACGGATCGATAAGTAACTCATCATTCGAATCGCTTATTCTTACAAGATATGGATTGGAAAGAGTGTAACTGGCTATTTTAGAAGCAAAATCAGGAATTCCGTAATATTCAATAAGAAAATCAAGAGAAGGAACCGGCATTAATGCCGCCGATAATAATGCTTTGCGGAAAAGCGCGGGAAAATGCTCTATCAATGCGTTTACTATCTGCAACTGGCTGCTTTTTGTGGCCTGCAGCGCCGTATTTGTCTGCGCCAGCCTTTGGCAAAGCAGCCTCGATAATGTATAGGATATGGTGTTTTTTTCGGAAAGTATCTTATGCTGAAAAAGTTCGGTCCCAATTTTAAAAAGAGTAAGGTCAGTAAATGCCCTTGCAGAGGCTGTCCGCGGTTCTCCTGTCAGCAGGGCCATCTCACCGAAACACTCGCCGTCCTGAAGTAAAGCCAAAACATTGGTAATGTTTCCTCCGGTTTGAGTGTAAATTTCAACTTTTCCGCTCTGAATTACATACATTCCGTCGCTTTCATCGCCCTGTTTGAAGAGAATGCTCCCCGCTGGAAAATTACTTTTTTCCATTAGGCCAAGCAGCCGTGCCTGGTCGAGGGCTGAAAGCCCCTCAAAAATTTCGATGTTGTGCAGAGACACTTGATCTTTCTTCCTTTTATCGGGAAAAAAGAAGCAGCCGGATATTTAATCAGCCGGCTGCTTCTTGTGATAAAATACGGCAAATGTTTTGATATTCCAGTTTACTTTGCTTTTTGTGGCTTTACAATCGGGCTTGTCACAGCATTGCTCTCTGCCGGTTCACTCTTCAGGCCATCCTTATCTTCCGTGATGATCCTGTACCCGTAACTTATTTCAGGTTTTAACGCGAAGTCCTTATAGCTTGTCTGGCCGAGATTAAGCTCCTGTAATTTAGACCATGACCCGCCGTTTTCGTTTCTGTAAACGTAATTTGATTTAATATCGGTTTCAGGATTTTTCTCCCAGCTTGTGAGAATATGATCCGTTCCTGCCGAAGCAGACAGCCCTTTGACGGCCGCAGGTCTCGGTTTTGTTGAGGCCTGTACATAGGTGCTCAGTTTCCCTTCCGCATCGAAAAGGTTGAAGCTTGTTATAGCGTAAAAATAATTTCTTCCGTCATCAAGAGGGGTGAAAGCTTCCCCTTTATCAAGATACGCGCTTGATTTGTATTCCCTGACAGTAGCGAATTTTTTCATGTTGCTGTTGTCGGGACCTCTGTAAATATTGTAGCCGCCGACATCCGGATCTTCCAATGGAGTCCATGATATTCTGACTGATTTGACAAGGCCGCCCTGGGCCTGCAAATCAGCCGGAAAAACAGGAAGATCTTTTGTCTTTGCTTTCACTTCATTTGACGGGCTTGTTTCTTTATTATCGTCATAGGCGGTGAGGTAGTAAAGGTATTGCTGGCCGTCAGACAGCTCTTTTTCGTCTGTAATATTTATTTTTGATGCGCCTGAAATACCCGCAACTTTTTTCCATCCGGTGTTTTCGGTTTTTCTGTACAGATAATAACCGGCAACATTATCAACCGGTTTCCAGGAGAGAATCACCTTTCTTAAGAGATTATCTTTATCAAGAGAGAGCACCGGATTTCTAATGGTTTCAACCTGTACAGGATCCGACAAAGGGCTTTCCGCGTTTTTATCGTCAAGACCTGAAAGCGCATATGTATAGGTTGTGCCGTCTTTTAAATCGCTTTCATCAAAAACCGTAAAATCTATATCAAACTGAGACGTGTTTTTGGAATCGGTTACGCCTATATGCTGCCAGTCACCAGGGCCTTTCTGCCGGTAGATTTTATATTGTGTTATGTTGAATTTATCCTGTTCATTCTTTAAGGATGGGACGAACTTGATTTCGGCTCTTTTGACATAACCTTTTCCGCTCATGACGAGGGGAGGATGAGGTCTTTTCTCCCCGGCAGATATAAACAGTGCAGTGTAGGGGCTTTTTACCTCCGGATCTGTTCCGGCTATAATCCCAATTTGGTAAAAATATGTCAGTCCTTTTTTAACGGTAGAGTCTTGAAAGAAGCTGTCTGCCGTTTT
>JAHJRK010000160.1 GCA_018830925.1 Pseudomonadota bacterium | reverse complement strand
CGGTGCCGCGGAAGGCATCATAATGGGAATCAAAAATCAAGGCTTTAAAGGGAGCGTCAGGATCACCGGTAGGGGCGGGTAGAATTTTTACTATGCTTTCAAGCACGGTATCAATTCCTATCCCCTCCTTGGCGGATACCAGTAAGGCGGTTGAAGGGTCAAGCCCCAGGTCTTCCTCAATCTGCAGCTTTACCCTTTCGATGTCGGCTGAAGGCAGATCTATCTTGTTGATTATCGGTATGATTACAAGATTATGCTCCATAGCAAGGTAAAGGTTTGCAAGGGTCTGGGCTTCAACCCCCTGGCTTGCGTCAATAAGAAGGAGGGCGCCTTCGCACGAAGCGAGCGCTCTTGAGACTTCATATGAAAAATCGACATGTCCCGGTGTATCGATGAGGTTTAAAAAGTATTGATTGCCGTCTTTTGCTTTATAGGGAAGACAGACTGTCTGGCTTTTTATCGTGATTCCTCTTTCCCGTTCGATATCCATGCTATCTAAAATCTGGTCCTGAAAATCCCTGTCGGAAACGATTCCGGTTGCCTGAATCAGGCGATCGGAAAGAGTTGATTTCCCGTGATCAATATGGGCTATTATGCTGAAATTCCTGATATTATTCATTAAATTGGCCTGACTGTTGGTAATTATAAAAATCTTTACATTATTGAAGCTCCCCGCCGCGGCGGATTGCTCTTCATCCCAGCCCTGTTAAATTCTCGCTGCGCGAGACGGCAAGGCCGATTCAACAGGGTTAATCATTGTGGCGTACCGATAAATACGCTATATTCCTCAAGATTAGCTCGCCTTGTCCGCCTGAGGCAGAAGTTTTTTACTTTGCCGTCTGAATTTTGACTTTTTACAAGCTTATGAATGTTGACAGCGTAATTTTTTAAAGGTAAAAAAGTTAAAAGTTCAATATTTTTAAAAAGATTGCCTCTTTAAGCCGCTGTAAAAAAATAAAGCAGTCATCTCTGAACCCCGATAAACGGGATAAGTAAGTTTACAAGATTATTTCCTGCCACTCTTTTCAGTACCCCCTTGAGGGGTAGAAAAACGCAGGAAATAATCTCTTACTTACTAATATCAAAAGCGGCATAAGGAGCCATAATAAAATGGTCATAAATATAATTGTTATTTCGTAACGGCTCCTAACAGATAAATGCAAAACATGTCAAGACCGGCAAAATATACAAAGATTATTATAAGCCTGTAATACTGATAAAACAACCGGAAAAATGGAAGCCAGTATATTAATAGTAGATGATGACCCTGGAATAAGAAGTTCAATGTGCGATTTCATTGAATTGGCCGGGTACAAATCCTTAAAGGCGGAAAGCGCTTTTGAAGCGATTGAGATTTTAAAGGCAAACCATATCGATGTCGTTGTGACCGATATAATGATGCCCGGGATGAACGGTCTTGAGCTTACCGATGTAATAAAAAAAGATTATGATTCCGAAGTTATTGTCGTAACCGGCTACAGCGGAAATTTCTCCTATGTTGATGCCATAGGTAAAGGGGCGAGTGATTTTATTTTCAAACCGTTCCGGCTGGAAGAGCTTTTGCTCAGGCTGAAAAGGGTTTTAAGGGAACGGCAGCTGGCCAAAGAGCGCTTCCTGATGCTTGGAAAGCTGGAAAAACTTGCCATAACCGACAGCCTCACGAATCTTTACAACTCAAGGCATTTTTATTCCCAGCTTGAGCTTGAAACGGACAGGGCAAACAGGTACAAGCGCCCTCTTTCCATTCTGTTTCTGGATATCGACCATTTTAAAGAATACAATGATACCTATGGCCATCTTGAAGGGGACACGGCCCTGTTCCGGATTGGTCAGATTATTAATTCATGTTTGCGGATCATGGATTCGGCCCACAGATACGGCGGAGAGGAATTTACGATTCTTCTGCCTGAAACAACCGTCCGAAAAGCGGTCGGTGTCGGGAAAAGAATAAGGGGTGCAACGGAAAGCCAGTTGTTTAACCCTTCTCCCGGAAAACTTGTAAACCTTACAATAAGTATAGGGGTTACGCAGTATTGCTATAAAGAAGATATAAAGGATTTTGTTCAAAGGGCGGATAAAGCCATGTATCTGTCAAAACAGAACGGCCGGAACAGAGTCACCCCCATTTTTATTAAAGAATCCGGAAAAACCAAAGATAAAAAATGCTGAATTTTACCTTCCTGGTTGACCCCTCTTCAGATCAGATCAGACAGATAACGGATCTTTACCGCTCAGCCGGCTGGTGGGGCAAGAATATGCCGGATGATCCTTCTATGGTGAAGCAAATCATAAAAGGCAGTCACTGCTTCATGGCTGCAATAGAAGATGAGGTGATCGTCGGAATGGGAAGGGCGATCAGCGACAGGGTAAGCGACTCATATATCCAGGATCTTACAGTTATAAATTCATACAGGGGGAAGGGGGTAGGCGCTGAAATCCTGCAGAGAATAATGGCCTGCCTTGAAAAAGATGGCATTAAATGGATAGGTCTCATTGCCGAAGGGAATTCGGATGATTTTTACAGCCATTTCGGGTTCAAAATAATGCCTGATTCGATGCCGATGCTCAAAATATTGAAATGAAAATAAAAGAGATTAAATATTCGGATTATTCCGCGTTAAAAAAGTTTTTCAGTCACCAGAGATATAACCTGTGTGTCTATTCGCTTCCTTCGATTATAGCCTGGAGAAATAAGAATTACATGCCCTGCGGAGCAATAGAAAATGATGCCCTGATTGTCGGGGCTGAATTTACGGAAGAAAGTGAGAAACGCCACCTGATACTCCCTGTTTCGCCTTCACGGGAATACGCTCCGAAGGAGCTTTACAGACTTGCCGGAAAGCTCGGATTTAAAAGTTACTGGTTTGTACCCGGAGAGTATATTGAAAGGTTTGGAAAAAACGAGGTTGAATCTTTTTTCAGAATAACGGTTCAGAAAGAATACGCGGACTATGTTTATCTCAGGGAAGATCTTTCCGAGCTTAAAGGGAACAGGTATTCTCAGAAAAGAAATCTCATCCATCAGTTTGAAAGGGATTATACAGCAAAAGAGCGGGTTGAAACAGGCAGGATAAAATCCGATGTTTCCTCAGAATGCATCGATTTTCTGGAAAAATGGTGCCTTGAGCGAAACTGCGACGCACATGATAATGATGCTCTGGCATGCGAGAAAGAGGCTGTGATAAACACACTCCGGAATATTGATCTGCTTGATGTAAGAGGCTTGTACCTTAGTATTGACGGTGTGATAAGCGCTTTTGGAATCGCCTCTTATCTGACCGATGAGATGGGTGTGCTTCACTTTGAAAAGGCTTTTGCAAACATTAAAGGGCTTTATCAGTATTTTGATAACCTGTGCGCAAAAAGCCTTTTCGACGGGTTTACATACATCAACAAGGAGAGCGACATGAGTATGCCGGGCCTTGCGAAAGTAAAAAAGTCTTATCACCCGGCGATGATGATCAAATCATACAGGCTCGACCTGCGGTAAAACTTGTGTAATTATCAAGGAGCCAGAATTCAGAAGCCAGAATAAAAAGGAAACCTGCTGTGGTTATGGTGATACTTTGCCAGTGCTCAACTTGATGAGGTTAGTAAGTTGCGGGAGATTACATTGCTTCTATTCTGGATTCTGGCTCCTGAATTCTGACTCCTGAGTAGTTACAAACTTATCATGTTTTTACGACCATTTTGAGCAGAAGGTCCCCTTTTTGGCCACCCTCCATTTCCCGTCCGAGCCCTTTCAATCTCAGCATGCTTCCATCGGTCAGACCCGGAGGCACCACAATTTTGTACAGTTTTTTCCGGAAGCCCAGAGAAACACTGACCAACTTCTGCGCGCCCAGAATCGTTTCGTATGTTGTGATCTGGAGGGTTCCGTGAAGATCTATATCATTGTCCGAACTGACCGGCCTTATAATCTGAAGCCTGTGGCTTTTTTTCTTCTCAGTCAACTTTTTTGCCATGCCGGTTATGCCGATTTCCGGTATTTTCAGGAAAATCTTCAGGAACAGTATTCCGAATATGAACCCACCTATATGCGCCCACCACGCGATTCCGCCGGCCTGTCCGCTGCTTCCCGCCGCATTGAGAAACTGAATTAAAAACCAGAAAGCAAAAAAGAAAAAAGCCGGAATTTCGGTAATCCAGGGAATAATAATGATGGGAATCAGAGTCAGTATTTTTGATTTGGGATAGAGTATGAAGTAAGCTCCCATAACTCCGGCAATAGCGCCGCTTGCCCCGATAGTCGGAAGGTCGGAATAATAATTGAAAAAAAGATGTGTAAGTCCCGACAAAAGCCCGCATGCGAGGTAGAAGATTATATAACGGACCGGTCCCAGCCTGTCTTCAACATTATCCCCGAATATGTAGAGGGTCCACATGTTGCTTATAAGATGGAGAAATCCGCCGTGAAGAAACATGAAGGATATGAAGGAGAAAATCTGCTCTGTGGCGGAAAAATAGTAGGAAATACGAGGTATTGAATAGCGTGCCGGTACAAGGCCGTACAGATAATCAAAATCGTAAATAGCGGATCCCTGTGTGAGCTGGATAAGAAAAACGACAATGTTGATGCCTATAATGGAGTTGTTTACTACCGGATAATTTCTGGAGGGTATTGTGTCGCGAAGGGGTATCATTGGATGATGCGCATACTCAGATCCACGCTCCTTGCAGAGTGTGTGAGCGCTCCGACTGAAATAAGATCAACCCCTGCGCCTGAAAAGGACTTCAAATTTTCTTTCGTGATTCCGCCTGAAACCTCTATGATCGCTTTTTTGCCTATGATTGCGGCCGCCTCTTTTATCAGGTCTATATTCATGTTGTCGAGCATGATAACATCGGCCTTCGCGGCAATAGCTTCTTTTACGGAAGAGAGATCTGAAACTTCAACTTCTATTTTTACAAGGTGAGAGACTTTATCACGGATCCGTTCGATTGCTTTTGTAATTCCGCCGCATGCAATAATATGATTATCTTTTATCAGGACACCGTCATATAATCCCATCCTGTGATTGTAAGCGCCTCCGACCCGCACCGCGTATTTTTCAAGAACCCTCCATCCGGGAGTGGTTTTACGGGTGTCGACAAGGCGTATATTCCTGTCATCAAGATGCTTTACGTAAGAACGGACGTTTGTGGCAATACCGGAGAGCCGCTGGATAAAGTTTAATGCCGTGCGCTCACCTTTTAATAACGTGCGCAGCCTTCCCTCCGCCTCCATGACGATATCACCGTTTGAAACATCATCCCCGTCTTTGAAAAGAAACCTGCAAACAACCTGAGGATCGATAAGGGCAAAAACATCCCCGGCAACTTCAAGGCCTGCCAGTGTCAAAGGCTCTTTTGCCAGAATAATGCCTTTGCCTTTAATTTCAGGGTCAACCGCATTATCAGTTGTGATATCACCGGAGCCGATATCTTCTTCGAGAGCAATTTGAATTAAATGTTTTATGGAATGCATTTTATTCCGCTTCGATTATCTTTATTCTGTCAAGATTTGACATGAGTTTCTGCTGTTTTTCAACTAAAATCCGGTACTTTTCCTTTACTTTTTCAACTATATCGTCGGGTGCCTTTCTCAGGAAATCTTCGTTACTCAGTTTCTTGTTCGAAATCGCGATTTCATCTTTCAGTTTTCCGAGCTCTTTTTCAAGGCGGTCTTTTTCTTTTGAAAAATCTATTATTCCTTCGAGAGAAATATATATTGTTGTCTTTCCTGTAACACCCATGGCTGCCTTTTTCGGCCGTTTCCCGGATTTTTTGGCTGAAAAGGATTTAAGGCCTGCGAGATCAACAATAATATCCTCATTCTGTGTTATTATACTTCTCACGGACGCGTCATCCGAATGGAGGATGACATCCAGGGATGCCGAAGGCGTAATGTTCATTTCGCCTCTTACATTTCTTATTCCTGTTATGACCTCAATTACGAGTTCCATCATCGGTTCAGCATCAGGATCGCGGGAGAGGGATTGAAAATCTTTTTCATCCGAAGGGAACACGGCTTTCATGATGGATCCCTTCGTTCCGGGAAGCTTGTGCCAGAT
>JAHJRK010000159.1 GCA_018830925.1 Pseudomonadota bacterium | reverse complement strand
GACATTTGTTGTTGCAGAGGTGATGAAATCATTCCTAAATAGCGGGGAAAGCCCCAGTCTGTATTTCTGGCGCGACAGCAATGGAGTCGAGGTTGATCTCCTCATTGAGCGGGGCGGAAGGATTCTCCCGGTCGAGATAAAGGCCGGTAAGACGGTAGTGCCGGATTTTTTTTCCGGTCTGGAAAAATGGATGGCGCTGGCGGGAAATAAGGCAATTGATCCGACCCTAGTTTACGGCGGCGAAGAAAAGTATATATACAAGGGGTTCCGAGTTATAGGTTGGCGTGACACCGGGGGCTTAAAAATCGATAAAAATCGAGAGGAGTTGTCCAAAAGAGAGGTTTGAAAAACCAGACGAATTTACGATTAAATCTATTTTTGTGAGTTAGGAAAGCAAAAAGAAACTACTTAAAAACAATTTTGGAGTAGTTGTGCAAAGGTCTTGAGACGAATTGCGTCTTTGTCAGATTATTTTGGAAAATATCAGAGCTGCCAGTCCCCGGAAAATTTGTCGTGATACAGGGAGACCTTTGAAGAACGTCCAATTTTGGCCAAGTACAAGGAAGGCGATAATTTCAACCGCAGGAATACATTGAGTATTTCGAGGATAGCGCTTTCGCTTCACTTTGTGCCGAAATTTGAGCCTGACGCAGTAATCGGGCAAAAGGGGGCGTTATGCAAAGTTCTCACAGGAAAGCTTTTGAGAGACGATTATTGAAACTTTATGAAGACAAGCTTTCTATACGATTTTAAACGGCTAGTCGTTAATAAAATTGACACATTTAAAATGGCCAACAGGTGAAAATACTCTTCGTTTCAGATGTTTCGATTCAAGATGTCATCGGTGGTGCGGAACGGGTTCTTTTTGAACAGACGACCCGGCTGGCTGCAAGGGGACACGATGTTCACATCCTGACACGCAGGCTGCCTTCGCACCAGTCGGATGACGACGTGATTCAGAATGTCAGGGAATGGAGATATCGTGTAAATCAGGATAACGACGTTTCCTTTTTTGCATCTACCCTTCAAAACGGCAAAAGACTATTTGAAACACTTAGTAAGGCCAATGATTTCGATTGTATCAACTTTCATCAGCCGTTTTCTGCTTTCGCTGTCTTGAGATCTCATTCATGTAAGAAAATCAGGAAGGTCTACACCTGCCACTCACTTGCCTTTGAGGAATATGCCTCTAGAAATGCGAAACCCCAATCCTTCTTTAAAAGAATTGTGCATTCATTACATCTTGTATCGAGAAAATGGATAGAAAAAAAAGTTTTAACCCAATCGGATCTGATCATTGTTCTGAGTCGATATACTCGCGAAAAACTTCTCAATATCTATGGCGTTCCGGACAAGAAGATTGCTGTTATTCCCGGAGGGATTAATCTTGTAAGATTTCATCCGGCAGACGACAAGCGAGTGGTAAGAGTACGCCTCAATCTTCCCCTGGAGAAGACGATACTGCTGACGGTAAGGAACCTCGTGCAACGCATGGGAATTGAAAATCTCATCATTGCCATGCAGGATATTGTCAAATCAGTGCCGGATATATATCTCATAATCGGCGGCGCCGGTCCCTTGAAAGATGATCTGGTCATGATGAGCCGCCGTCTTAATCTTGATCATCATATTCATTTCACCGGATTTATTCTCGAAGAGGCTTTGCCTGAATATTACCAGGCTGCGGATATCTTTGTCCTGCCAACCATTGAACTCGAGGGATTCGGTCTGGTCACGCTGGAGGCATTGGCGTCTGGAACTCCCGTTCTGGGGACGCCGGTGGGAGGAACACGGGAGATCCTCAACAGATTTGATAGGGGGCTCTTATTCGCCGACACGTCTCATGAGGCGATTTCGTGGTTGGTTATCGAGACGTGTAAGGGATACCTGAATCAACCGGATAAATGGCAGCTTGATTCTCAACGGTGTCGGCAATTTGCCGAAAAACACTATTCCTGGGAAACGAATGTTACCGAGACAGAACGCCTTTTCTAAGAGAGCATCGAATATTAATGTGTGGCATCTGCGGAAAACTTGATTTTACCGGCTCTACGGTCTATGAAAATCTCCTGAGGCGGGAGAGTTTTGAAAAACTTAACAGATTCCGGATAATGCATTTTTTATGAGTCTGGGAAGTAAAAAAGAAGTGACTGGAAAACATTTTTTCGGGAGTTGTGCAAAGGTTTTTCTTCAAAGGGCTCGATCCCTGAACAGCAGATTTTAATGTTGTATATTCGTAATCTAAGTGCTATTATACTACAATGATTGATGAAGTTGCGAGAAATAGATTGTTGGATGAGGTGACGGTTCGGTTAGCTGAATCTCCCGTAACAATACTCCTGGGAGCCAGACAGACCGGAAAAACGACGTTGGCACGAATGGCAGCCAGGCAGCGCGATCTGGTCCGGTTCTTTGATCTTGAGGTTGCTGCGGACCGTATGGCGCTGGCTGCCACTCCCGAGAAGATTCTGTCGGAGGCCACGGGGTTAGTGGTTTTGGACGAAGTTCAGCGTGTGCCTTCCCTGTTCGAAGTGCTGCGACCACTGGCTGACCGGCCAGATGTGCCGGCGCGGTTTCTCCTGTTGGGCAGCGCATCCCCGGATTTGGTACGAGGAACTTCGGAGACACTGGCCGGTCGTGCACTTGTGCTTCACATACCAGGCTTTACGCTGGAAGAGGTGGGGCTTCAACGGCAAAATGATTTGTGGCTACGCGGCGCTTTCCCACGGTCCTTTCTGGCCGCCGACGAGGCAGCTAGTCTACGATGGCGGGAATCCTTTATCGATAGTTTTTTGGAGCGCGACATACCGAAGCTCGGCATTCGGACGCCGGCCGAAACCTTGCGGCGATTTTGGAATATGCTGTGCCATTTTCATGGACAAATCTGGAATGCCTCCGAGCTGGCCCGGTCGCTGGCGGCCAATGAGAAGACTGCACGGCATTATCTCGATATCCTGGCCGGAGCTTACATGGTCAGGGTTCTGCCTGCCTGGCACGAGAACATCGGCAAGCGTCAGGTGAAGTCGTCCAAGGTGTACCTTCGGGATAGCGGGCTTTTGCATGCAATGCTTGACATCCGCACACGTGCGCAACTTGAATCGCATCCTCGCTACGGTGCTTCATGGGAAGGTTTTGCGCTTGAACAGACGCTGGCGCGTTTTGGTGATCGGCACGCCTGGTTTTGGGCTACGCAGCGGGGTGCTGAATTAGATCTCATGGTGCTTCATGAAGGACGCCGCATCGGATTCGAATTCAAATGCTCGGATGCACCAGGCATGACCCGTTCTCTGGGGATTGCACTTACGGATCTTAAATTGGATCGTGTATTTGTGGTCTATCCGGGTACCACGGGTTATCCCCTCTCAGATCGCGTGGAAGTAATTCCTTTATCCGAAATACCAACGCTTAAACCGTGAGATTTTAAAACCTTACAGATTTCGGATAATGAATTTTTATAATTTTTTTTTACTATTCAGCCACAGATTCACACAGATGAACGCAGAAAGATTTAAATACAAAGAAATAACTCTTAAGGTGGATAGGCTGTAGGTGTTTAGGCTGTAAGAGAAATGCTCAAGATATCACAAAGCAGGTGGGTTCCAAGTCAGTTTAAAAACCTTAACAGCTTTCAGCCTACAGTCTAAATAAACTGAATAGTTACAAAAGTAGTTACTGAAAAACAATTTTCAGAGAGTTGTGCAAGGCTCTCGGGGATAGTAACACAATGAAGGTACTGTTAACTGGAGGGGCGGGCTATATTGGAAGCCACACGTGCGTAGAGCTCCTGAACGCAGGCTATGAAGTAGTCATTATTGACAATCTCAGCAATAGTAAATTGACTGCCATCCGACGCGTTGAGGAAATCACTCAAAAACGCCCGATTTTCTACCAGTTCGACCTGCGCGACCGTAAGGAACTGGAAAGAATTTTTGAAGAGCATATCTTTTCGGCAGTGATTCACTTTGCAGGGTTTAAGGCGGTGGGGGAATCTGTAATCAAACCTCTTTTGTATTACCAGAACAATCTTGAAAGCACGCTGACCCTCTGCGAGGTTATGAAGAAGCACAATCTCAAGAACATTGTCTTCAGTTC